>NZ_MAGO01000010.1 GCF_001687335.1 Dissulfuribacter thermophilus
ACCATACAGATGTACTGGAATAATCGCCTTGGTCTTGGATGTAATTGCAGACTCAACTTCGATAGGATCTATACACCAAGTAATAGGATCAACGTCTACAATAATAGGTCTGGCACCGACATATAGTACCGCATTTACCGTGGCTATAAAGGTAAGTGAAGGTACAATTACCTCATCTCCAGGTCCAATACCTAATGCATGTAAGGCAAGATGAAGCGCTGCAGTTCCGCTTTGAACAGCAACAGCCCTTTTAGCATTTAAACGTGCTGCCATGGCCGCTTCAAACTCTGGCACTAGAGGACCAACGGACGAAACAAAACCTGACCGCAGGGCCTCAACTACGGCCTTTTCTTCATCAATTCCTATGTATGGTGCATCAAGTTCCATCAACCCATAGCAGTACTTTATATGTGATATCTTGATGAATCATAAATGTGAAAATTTTTCTGAAACCACGATATAGTAATAGCAAGGCCCTCCTCTAAAGAAAATTTTGGTTTCCAGCCAGTAATATTTTTAAATAGCGAACTGTCGCATAGGAGTCTCTCTACTTCACTTCCAGTTTTTCTTTTTCTTTCGTCTTCCTGAATTATTTGTAATTTTTTTCCCATCAATCTCGCAATGAGGTGTGCCAAATCATATATGGAAATTTCTCTGCCGCTTCCAATATTAAACACTTTTCCTGCCACATCAGAAAGATGTGCTTCTATTAATGAGACATAAGCACTCACTGTGTCCTTGACGAAATTTAAATCTCTCGTGGGTGTCAAATTTCCGAGCTTGATAATGGCATCAGAACCTTGGTCCATTAATTGAGCAATTATAGTTGGAATAACTGCTCTAGTTGACTGTCTAGGTCCATAAGTATTAAAGGGGCGTGCAATGACCACTGGAAGATCAAAGCTATAATAGTAGCTAAGACACAATTGATCTGCGGCTATCTTTGAGGCAGAGTAAGGGGATTGTGGCTGTAAAGGATGATTCTCTTTTATTGGTACCTGCCGCGCAGTACCATAGACTTCACTTGTGGAAGTATGAATAATTCTTTCCACTCCCAGCTCTAGGCAGGCTTGAAGTACATTATAGGTACCTTGCACATTAGTTTTAATATAGGCTAGTGGCGACTTATAGGAATATGGAATCCCGATCAGGGCTGCCAGATGACAAACTGCATCGACATTTTTTACGGCTGATCTTACACTGTCATAGTCTCTGATATCACCAGAGACGACCTCTATATCTGCTTTATATTTGGATGTATTTAACCAACCCCATGAACCAAAAGAATTATAATGGACGAACGCTTTTACTGAATATCCATGTTCGAATAATGTTTCACATAAGTGAGACCCTATAAATCCCCCTGCACCTGTGATAAGTATCTTCATAACTAGTTTCTTTCCTTATATTTTTCGCACTTATCTGTTCCCGTTAAAAAGCTCCATAACGGAACACGATCGGTTATTTTTTTATATCATCCCGAATTATGCAGCTCGCAAGTTTGCCGAAGATGCGAGGCAGAGGGCACGCAGACGTACTTTGGTACTTCAAGTGCCCTACAACAAAAAGACCTCGGTAAAATTGCGAGCCCCTTGCGGCTTCAAATGCCTGAAGATTTATCACGGATTGAACTTCACCTTTTGGGTGAAGGCACAACGGGAAAAGATGCATGCTAACTATGCAATAACTCATAAAAATTACTTTCCTCAGGCATTTGAAGTGCATAATCTGGGGTCATATAGCCGAAATAAATAATCCTAATATGTAAACAAATCATTTTTTATAGGTAAAGTCATATCATTAATATTAATTTTCATTAATCTTAACATAAAAAGCTAACATGAGGTACAACCTTTAGGTACACCATAACACGTCCTACCCTATAGATGTTATCATATCACCGCCTCCGTCTCTTATCTGGGAACCAACCAGAAATTATTATTACCGTCTTTCCTAAGACGACGGCTATCACTCTGTCTTTTAACAGTCATTCACTTTGCCTCCACCGCATGACATCCTCATAGTGATCAACGTCGTATAACATTTCTAAGACATGAATTTTATAGCCCATTTTTTGTGCCTTATAAATCGTACGCTCAAATACCTCGCTGGTTCCCCACGGAATTTCGTGAAACAACTCTTGCCAATCTCTAAGCCCACTCCTTACGCCTATTAGATAATAGCCACCATCCTCGCATGGTCCCAACACGATATCCTGATAGAGGAGCCTTTTAAATGCCTGTTCAATGTGATATGCCCTTAAATCTGGCACATCTGTCCCCACAATGACCCCTATTTCAAAACCCATTTTAAATATTTCTAATAGGGCATTTTTCATACGCTGGCCAAGATCATCGCCAACTTGGGCCTTTACACTAAAGTTATTTACTAATGGCCAACTCCCGGTAAAAGTTGAAAAATCCTCAGGGTATGGGGTTAAAAACAAAAATCGGCTCGCGTTTACTTTCAAAACCTCTTGTAATGAATCAATATATAGTCGTTTAAAGCACGAAAAGGCCTCCTTTTCTCCAATTTCTCTTGCAAGACGCCTTTTTACAGCTCCCCTTACAGGTAATCTAGAAAAAACTATTACCGAACACCTATTAAACAATGACTCCACCTTGACATAGATCAATGGATTCTAGTTCAAAACAACATATCATAAAAATAAAATTCCAAAATCAGGAGATTAGCCATGAAAATCCTAAGAAAAATTATTGAAATAGATGAAGAGCTCTGTAATGGCTGCGGCCAGTGTGTCCCAGCCTGTGAAGAAGGAGCAATTGAGATCATAAATGGTAAGGCAAAACTAGTTGCCGAACGATACTGCGACGGACTTGGGGCATGTCTTGGAGAATGTCCTCAAGGGGCACTTAAGATAGTTGAAAGAGTTGCCGAAGATTTTGACGAGGAGGCTGTTGAAGAGCGGCTCAAGACAATGAAGGAGCAAAAGCCAATGGCCTGCGGATGTCCTTCGACCATGACTCAGTCCTGGGACGCACCTAAAAAGACCTGTGAAGACTTTTCACGGCCAACAATACTTGAAGAATCTGCCCTGAGCCACTGGCCAATCCAACTTCGCCTCGTCAATCCAGAGGCTCCATTTTTAAAGGATGCAGAACTACTCATTGCTTCTGACTGTACAGTAGCAGCATATCCGGCCTTTCATCAGGAGATGCTACCGGGAAAAGTCCTGCTAATGGGCTGCCCGAAGTTTGACGATATCTCTTTTTATAAAGAAAAGCTTATAGAAATATTTAAAAGGAATTCTATTCGATCCGTTACGAACGTCATCATGGAGGTACCTTGCTGCTCTGGTATGCCAAGACTGGTGGAGATGGCCATGGAGGAGGCAGGCGTAAGCATACCTACTAACACAGTAGTAATCGGCATCAAAGGCCAAAAACTTAGTACCTAAATCCTGCGTGGCAAAGGAGCGTGACTACGCTCCTTCTGCCATGCATGTTGGGCAAACTTTGCCATTGCAGGATTTAGGCAAATAAAAATAAAAAAGGGAGGATTTTGTATGAGGAAGTTTATGGGATTTGTAGGGGTTTTTCTGGCTATCATCCTACTTAATCCGCCAACGTCAATGGCGAGGCCATCTAAATGCGAGGAGTGCCACGTCAAAATCACTCCTGGCATAGTTAAGGACTTTAACCGGGGCAAGATGTCAAAGACTCTCACTTGTAAAAGCTGCCATGGCAGCTCTCATATGAGCGCTGCAGATGCTGACAAGGCAAAACTTCCAACAATCGCCACCTGTAAAAAGTGCCACAAAAAACAGGCAGATCAGTATCTATCAGGCAAACATGCCCTTGGAAGGATTGCCATGAACGCCATGCCAACTACCCACATGCAACCAAAGGCATTTATTGCTGGGCAGAAAGGATGCGGTGGCTGCCACACCTTGGGTCTTCTCGATGAAAAGGCCCGGGAAGATAAGGATAGACAGTACTACAAATACGGCATGGACTGCCAGAACTGTCATACAAGGCACACCTTTTCCAAGAAAGAGGCCCTCGAACCTGAGGCTTGTCAGACCTGCCATATGGGATTCGACCATCCACAGTGGGAGATGTGGTCCAGCTCCAAACATGGTGTGACCTATCTCATGCTAAGAGACATTGACCCCAAAAACAGGTCTAGAGTGCCAAAATGCCAGGACTGCCACATGCCTGAAGGTGACCACAGGGTCTTTACTGCATGGGGATTCCTCGGTGTAAGACTCCCTGAAGAGGACAAGGAATGGCTCAACTACAGGCTCACTATTTTGAAAGGGCTCGGTGTGCTCGATCCAGATGGCAATCCCACTGGTAGGCTGGATATTGTAAAGGCAGGCAAGGTTGCAAGACTCACTAAGGAAGAATTTGACAAAGAACGGGCTCGCATCAAGACTGTGTGCCTTAAGTGTCATGACAAAAACTTTGTCGATGCAAACTTCAAGAACGCCGATGCCATGTTAAAGGAAGCTGATAAGCTATTTGCCGAAGCCATCGAGACAGTAGCCGGTCTCTATAAAGACGGCATTATTAAAAAGAAACCCGGACAGGCATATGCCTATCCAGACCTCTTGGCCTTCTACGAAGTTGATACCAAGATTGAACAAATCCTCTACGAGATGTTCATGGATCACAGGATGAAGGCATTTCAGGCAACATTCCACATGAACCCCGACTATGCTACCTGGTATGGTTATGCAAAGTTAAAGAAGGATCTCGCCGAAATAAAGGAATTGGCAAAGGAGATGAGAGAGAGTCACGCTAAAAAATAGGCTGTAGGACATTGGTTAAACTATTGAGCGGAGGGGGCTTAGGCCCCCTCTTTTTTTGACCTACCTTAAATACAACAGTTCCATGCCTATCCAATTGGATTGGGATCATTTCCGGTTTGTACCGAACACAGGCGTTAGCCGTATATCACAAGGACCTTCAAGATAAGACAACAGTCTAGTATAGGCCGAATCAGGCTGCGATCCACTAAGATAAGGGCAGATGACTATTCATATAGAAATTAGTGTAATTTGTTTACTTTCTATGCACTAAATCCCCACCACAAATTTTGTTGCACAACTTATGAGTTTTGGGTTAAAAAGTATGCACTTTTTGCACTTTCCTTCCAGGAGAAACTTGTGAATGGTCGTTTTTTAATTGTCAAATTGTTGTTGACAACACTCATTTTTCTCAATTCCCAAAGGGCACTTGCCTATAGTCAAGCTAAAGAGTTTTTATTATTTCAAGAAATTCCAAAGGTAACAAGTGCTTCACGACAAGTAGTAAATATCCTGGAATCTCCCGCCACATCCTCAATTATTACAAGAGAAGACATAATTCACAGCGGATACAATTCAATTTCGGAATTGCTACGATACGTTACAGGAGTCAATTTTTTTAAAAACACTGAATCACATTTCAGCATTGGAATAAGAGGCGTTAATGGCCTACAGGCAAGCAACGTACTCGTTTTGGTAGATGGAAGGCCTATTTTTTCGCCTACTAGAAATACCAATCAATGTTCACTAATACCGGAAATTCCAGACGACATAGAACGTATAGAAATAATAAGAGGGCCAGGATCTGTCCTCTATGGTTCAAATGCCTTTTCAGGAATCATCAACATAATAAGCCGCCCCCCAGAAGCCTATAATGACACAACTGTTTCTATATCACAGGGCACCTTTGGCGATGAAATGTACAATATTAGCACTGGAAAAACAAATGGACAATTTGCCTACAAACTTCTTGGTTCTTGGAGGAGAAAAAATTTCAGTGCAGATCACGAAAAACCAGTTGAAGAACTCCTCATATTATCTGGAGAGGCCACATACGATTTTAGCCCAAATTCTGACCTCGATTTCTCATTTGGATTTTCCAATGGAAAGATCTTGTTCTTTCCTTCCTCCTCACTGTCTCCATATTATCAAAAGGGATTCGATGGCTTTTTTAGAACAAAACTCAATCACAATGATTTAACAATCGATGCATGGTGGCGACACTTTGATACATCTGGAGACTTTAACTTCTTTGACAGAATCAACTGGTATTTTGATAACTTAAATCTACTCGTACAACACAGTTCAACCCTTAATGTACATAAATTTGTCTACGGTTTTGAAACAAGATTTGCAAATCTCCAAGCCACTTCCTATGACAGGTGGCACAAACAGCTGCTTTTTAGCATCTTCGCCGAAGATAAGTGGAAAATCGATAATAAAACCAATTTTTTTACTGGGCTCAGGATTGACCATCATAGCGAAGCAGGTTTCGCTATATCCCCCAGATTTAGTCTAGTCTTTGCCATAACCCCATCACAATCCTTGAGGTTTACCATATCAAGGGCATTCAAGTACCCCTCATATCTACAAAATTATATAGATTCAAAATTGCAATTCATGAGCCAAACAGGCAACAGGGAATTGGATCCTGAAGTACTAACAAGTGCTGAAATTGCGTACCAAATATACAATCCGTCCGTGTCCTCACTTACAGTCGCGGCATTCTTCAACAAGTACAGAGAGTTAATAGATACGAATGTTTTTTTGAAGAACAATAGGTTAAATGTTTCATTTAGCAATCAGTATGACATGTATCAATATGGCTTTGAGCTTGAATGGAACTATAGGATTAACGCTAATATACTCTTTAAGACCAACTACAGCTATGTTTGGAAGCAAAAAAAAGATCTTTTGACCTTTGGTCCTGTCCCTACAAATCAACTAAACGGAGAAATCAGATATGAATTTACCAATGATTTCTGGATAGATTTACGAGTCCATTGGCAGGATAAATCTGACTATACAGACTCAGTAAAGCCATTTGAAATTTTAAACGCCCTATCGCACTCCCTCCTGCCGTCAAATGATTTAAACTACATCTATGGTCTACTGGCCCCCTCCCCTAGTTGGCAAAAACTAGAAAGTTTTACTTTGGCAGACCTTTCCTTTGGATATAAACCAATAGATAAAGAATGGAGTTTGGTAGGAGCTATTCACAATCTATTTCATAGCACCCACTCAGAGAACCCAACTGGTTATACTGCTTCGACTGCGGTAACTGTTCAAATAAAATATAGCTTTTAAATATGACAAATTTTAATCTAAAAAAGATACTTTTTATATTAATAACACTCACGTCTTTGCTGATTACCAGTAAGGCATATCCTCAGGCAAACAAGCCAGATAGTGATTTAAAGATACTCATAATAATATCCAGCAACCATAAATCATATTTAGAGGCATATCATGCATTAGTAGAAGAAATCATTAAAAGATATTCAAAAGCAAAAATAATGCATATTATTATAGACGAAGAATATTTACTGATTTTAAAAAAATTAAAAAAGACTTTTTTACCTTCATTAATAATTTCCATTGGAACAGAGGCTACAATTAAAGCTATAAATCTATTCCCCAACACATTAAAAGTATTTACTATGGTATTAGATCCTAATGAAAAAATTCTAAATGCGCAAAAAACATATGGAGTAGCCTTAGATGTTCCATATAAAAAAATATTAAAAGAATTGACACGCATTTGTCCTGAAACAAGACTTGTAGGGACAATATATACCAATGAAGGACTACATCATGCAGACAGACTCCATCGAATTTCAAATGAAATGGGATTTGACTTTCTTGGATTAAAACTTAATACTGAAAAAGATATAGAACGACAATTCAAGCCATTTATCAAAAAAGTCCAGGCAATAATAGCAATTCCAGATCCAAATGTCTTTAATAGCATTATTACTCCAAGAATAATCTATTTTAGCATAAAATTTAAAAGACCTTTTGTTGGATTATCCAAGAATTTTACCGCTTCTGGTGCACTTTTTTCTCTAGATTCTAGTTTTAGTTCAATTGGCAGACAGACTGCTCTATTGAGTTTAAAGTTGCTTAGAAAAGAGCATATAGATCATAAGATAGAATATCCTAATTTTTATACTGTATATCTAAATATTAGAACTGCTAAAGTCATTGGTTTGAATATAAAAAGAGATATTCTACATCAATTTAAAGTCATTGAATATTAAAGTATGGCTCCAATCAAGTCCAAATTAACTTCAAAATTTATTCTACTTATTTCATCTATTATCAGTGTTGGTTTTATAAGCCTTGGCATTTTTTTCTTACATAATCAAAAAGTTCTTCTTTTGAGCGATGCAGAGGAACTTGCTACAGCTCTTACAACAAATCTTGCAGCCAATAGTGTTTATGGACTTATAACACACGATAAAAAAGAACTCAAAAAGCTCATTGACTCCCTTGGCCATGTAAGAGATATTAAATTTTCATGGATAGAGGACAATAAAGGGAATATATTGGTATACTCAGGTGAGTTATCAAATAAAAAAATACAAAAATTACACAAAAAAATTGAGGAATATTCAAAAAACTTTTATATGGGCAATAAGCTCTTCCTAAAAAATCCAATTATAATAGATAATATCTCTAACTTTTCCAATTTACTAATATCCATGAGTCCGGTAGTTGAACAACCTCTTCCTGATAAGGAAGCATTATTTTTTGACACACCTATAATCAAAGATCAAAATTTTTATCTTGGAAAAGTAGTCATAGGTATATCCTTAAATAGGATAAATAAAAATCTCAAATATGCTACGATTCAATCGTTATTTATAATAATGACCATTGCAATAATATCTTTATTTATAACAATTCTAATGTTAATAATGATTACCCGTCCCCTTTCTAAATTAAAGAATGCTACAGTTCAGGTTATGCAAGGCAAAATTCCAGACTCAGTAAATGTTTCAACACGAGATGAAATTGGAGAATTGGCAGAGGCGTTTAACAAAATGATTCATCAAGTGTTGAGTAGCAAGAAGGCCCTAGAGCTGGCCAATCGAGAACTTGAACAAGTAAATTTAAGTCTTGAAGAAAAAGTAAGAGAAAGGACCGAGGCGTTGAGAAACACAGTAGCTGAGCTTACCGCTGCCAGAGATGAAATAGAAAAAGCATATCATGAAATGAAATTAATGCATGATGCAAAAACTACTTTTCTACGTACTGCCTCTCACGAATTACGTACCCCTCTAACAGCGATAAAAGCCAATCTCGACTATATGTACACCTATCTTAGACATAACATGTCTGGAGAAATGCAAGAAATAATTGAAGCAGCTAGAAAAAACTGTAAAAACATGCAGAAAATAGTCGAAGATATGCTAAAGATTGTAAGGATTGATTCTAATAATTTACCACTGGAAGTAAATACGATTAAACTAAAAGATATAATCTTACAGGTAATAAGCGAACTAAAAAGTTTACAAAAAAATCGAATAATTTCTGTAGATATTCCCGATGATTTGGAACTTGAATGTGACGCTGCAAAAATCCACGATCTTTGTTTTAATTTATTGAGTAATGCCTTAAAATTCACTGACGACCACGGGAAAATATTTATTAAAGGAAATGTGGAAAAGGAAAATGTTGTTTTTTCGATTGAAGACAATGGAATCGGCATCTCATCAAAAGATATCGTTCATATCTTTGAACCATTTTATCAGGCCCATCAAAGCAAGCAAGGTACTGGACTCGGTCTAGCCATTGTAAACGCAATAATCCAAAACCACCATGGAAATATAAGAGTGGAATCGAATCTAGGGGTAGGTACAAAATTTACTGTAAAAATCCCCTTAAAATTTAGATATGAGTACATATAATATATTGAGAAAAATTTTTAATAAAAACACAACGTTTAAAAAGAATGGAGTTTGGAGGCCCATCATTGGGAATCAAAGATCGCGTACTCTTGATTGAAGACTTTGAAGATACAGTCAAGATACTCAAAAAACTCTTGGAAATAAACGGCTTTGAGGTCGATACTGCTCTCACCTTGGCAGAGGCCTATCAAAAACTCCATTCCACCACCCCTGATGTAATCTTACTAGACATCAATCTTCCTGACGGAAGCGGTTTAGATTTTTTAACAGAGCTTAGAAGCATCTATCCGGACATACCGGTTATAATGCTGACAGCCTACACTGAGATCGAAAATGCCATTAGATCTTTACAACACGGCGTAGATGACTTTATCCCCAAGCCCTTTGACAGCTCCTATCTACTGCACTCTATAGCAAAGGCAGTTGAAAAGCACAAACTCAAGGACCGACTCAAAAAATCGGAGAAGTTTCGAATAATAGGTGAACTGGCTTCTGGGGTAGCCCACGACTTTAACAATCTCCTCCAGTCCATGAATGTCCACTTAATGCTTTTAAAAGACAGTCTCTCATCTCCTGAAAAGGCCATGGAATACATCAACGCACTTGAAGATGTCCTAGAAAATGCAATCTCCGTTTGTAATCGCCTAAATTCTATGGGGAGAAAACAGGACATAGACCTAACGGTCGTTGAACTGGCACAACTTGTCCGGGAAACTGTACTGTTGACCAAGGCAAAATGGTATCATGAACCCAAAAAAAGGGGAAAACATATATCTATAGAAACAGATCTAAAAAAAGACGTCTACGTAAAAGTAAACCCTGCAGAACTAAGAGAAGTATTTACAAATCTTATTTTTAATGCGGTAGATGCCATGGATTCCAGTGGAGAAATAAAGATTTCAGTAAAAAAAGACAAAAACCTCGCTATTTGCTCTGTAGAGGACAACGGAACAGGTATATCGCAGGACGTGATTGACAAGATATTTGATCCTTTTTTTACCACAAAAGAAAATGGTTCAGGCCTCGGCCTCTCAATTTCATTTTCCATTATACAGCGTTTTAATGGGGATATCTCAGTAAAAAGCATACCTGGCAAAGGCACGACCTTTATGATAACCCTTCCCTGTTCAAAACCTGCCAAATAACTTATTGTTTAAAGACAACCTTTAGGAACTATGAATCCAAAAAACATAAAAATACTTTTTGCATCAAAAAAAATACCAGAGGCCTCATTAGTAGCGGCTGCAAAGGCGCTTTCCGTTTCAGGTGGAGAGGTGAATGCCATTGCCGCCTCCGGGAATTCATCATTTGATGTCCAAAAACTGAAAAGCTTTTTTAAAGAGCATTCACTAGGTGAAATCCCCCAGTTGCACTCCATGGAACAAGTTGATTTTCACACCTTTGATCTCGTAGTGTATCTCTCAGACACAGACGAATTAGATATCTATCCCAGGCTTCCAGGCAATCCACCCATGCTCACTTGGAAACTAGACGGAAAAGGGGATTCCAGAGAAGAAGACCTTAGACAGATCCTAGAGAGGACCCATGACCTCTTTTCTCACGGCTACCTAGATGCATTGGTAACATATAAAAGACATGGAGACCTAGTCCTCGAAAGCCTTAATGAAGGTATAATCGCCCACGATCTCAAAAGACGAATCTTTTTGTTCAACAGGGCAGCAGAAAGGATTACGGGTTTTAACAAAGAAGAAGTGTTGGGCAAAGACTGTCATGAAGTCTTTCCAGGGAAATTCTGTGGAGAAAAATGTTCATTCTGCAGGCTTGGTACCCCTGGCCTTGATGAACTGGACAAGGAGTATTCCGTATCTTTAGTATCCAAGGATGGCAAAAAACGCACCATAACCATGAATCTCTTCCCTATAGAGGGGCCAAATAAGAAACCCCTTGGAGTTGTAGCAGCCTTTAGAGACATCACCGAAGAACTCAGGCTTAGAAGGCTGCTCACGCCCTCCACCTCGTTCCATGGCATGATAGGGAAGGACCCCAGGATGCAAGACCTTTTTGCCCTCATAGAGGATGTGGCAAAAAGCAATGTGCCAGTATTGATCTTAGGGGAATCAGGCACTGGTAAGGAACTCGTGGCCTCACTTATCCATCACCTCAGTCCCAGAAAAGATCACCTTTTCGTACCTGTAAACTGTGGAGCCATCCCAGAAAATCTCTTGGAGAGTGAACTCTTTGGACATGAAAAAGGGGCATTTACAGGGGCTATCAGGGAAAAAAGGGGAAGATTTGAACTGGCTCACAAGGGCACCCTTTTCCTCGACGAGATAGGTGATCTCCCTCTACCCATGCAGGTAAAACTACTTAGGGTGTTACAAAACGGTACTTTTGAGCGGGTTGGTGGTGAAAAGACCATTAACGTCGATGTGAGAATTATAGCCGCTACCAACAAAGATCTGAAAGAAGCGGTTCGGAAAGGGGAATTTCGCGAAGACCTTTATTACAGGATTTGCGTATTGCCCATAACCATCCCTCCTCTAAGGGAAAGAAAGGAAGACATTCCCCTCCTTGCCATACATTTTCTTAAGGATGCCTTGAAAACCACAGGTAAAAGGCCTGAAGACATGGTTATCAGTCCAGAGGCAATGGCAATACTAAGGGACTATGACTGGCCTGGCAATGTACGAGAACTTCAAAATGCCATACAATACGCATTGGTCCGCTGTAAGACACGGGTCATTGCGCCAGAGCATCTTCCAGCAAGCATCTTGAAGTCCAAGAGCCGAGTAATAGAGATTGATCGCACTCCAAGGACTAGAGGAAGAAGGCCTCTCAATCTTTCGCCAGAGGCAGTAAAAGAAGCACTCATTAAAACAGGGGGAAATAAAAAACAGGCAGCTTCTCTACTTGGTATATCTAGGGCATCGCTCTATAGATACCTACAAAAGAATATGCATTGACCCAAACTTTCATGACGAACGAATTCGTCACCCCCCATATAAAAGTTTTGAGTGTTGAGTGTTGAGTTTTGAGTTGAAGGAAAAGAGCTTTAAAAGTTTTGAGTTTTGAGTTTTAAGTGTTGAGTTGAAGGAAGAAAACTTTGATTCTTGAACTTTTTTTTGACAACTTCGCTCTCCTGCCTCTGGCTTTTGTACTGGCAGGGCTTCCTTCTACCTTCTACCTTCTTCCTACTATACAAAACGAATTGTTTTCCCTAATAGTGTATCAATGTCTCAAAATAATGTATCAAAAATGTGTTTTTGATACATTTTAAGACATTTTTAAACTATCCTATTGGAATTATTTATTTTTTCCGTATTTTTCAAAAATCCAACCTTCATTTTACTCTAAATGTGTCTCAATTTTTTGCCTTTTTGATACACACAACTTTGTCCCTAGTGGTTCCTCACCCACACCTAAACACAATTTTATCAATAATTACAGAAAATTATTCTCTTGGCACAAAATATGCTCAATAAATTTGTACCATGAATAACAAAAAAAACTATGCAAATAAAATCACAATCGACCGATTAATTATGAAAGCTATGAGTTTGTCAGAGTCGCTGCTGACAATCTCAGAAATAGGAGAAGCAGTGAGCCAAACTGATAGGGAGAGGCTTCTGTTCAGTGTCATAAGGGACTGCGCCTTTAAGATTAGAAAAGAACTTGCAAAGGAAACAGGCATTGATGAGCTGTTTTCCATATAAAAACAAAACGTTCTGACATGAATCAACCCAGTAAGGGAAACAAAACCTGTAAAAAAGGAGGTATGTACTATGGATGTTTTGATGCTTTCGCGGTTACAATTTGCCGCAGCCTCGATGTTTCACTTCCTATTCGTCCCGCTCACACTTGGTCTGTCGATTCTCACGGCAATATACGAGACCAAGTACGTGAACACGGGCGATGAGGACTACAAAAGGGCTGCGAAGTTTTGGGGAAAGCTATTTTTAATCAACTTTGCCCTTGGTGTGGTAACAGGTATAACCCTAGAATTCCAGTTTGGTACAAACTGGTCTGCCTACTCCAAATATGTTGGAGACGTATTTGGCTCACTCCTGGCAATAGAGGCCACCCTTGCCTTCTATCTGGAAAGCACCTTTATAGGTGTTTGGGTCTTTACATGGAATAAAGTAAAACCCAAGACCCACGCACTCTTTATCTGGCTTGTAGCCATAGCATCCAATGTTTCAGCCCTGTGGATCTTGATCGCAAATGGATGGATGCAACATCCTGTAGGCTACGTGCTTAGAAACGGAAGAGCCGAACTCGATGATTTCATTGCTGTTGTTACCAACAAATTTGGACTCCTTGAATTCTTACACACAGTAAGCGGTGCCTACATACTTAGTGGCTTTTTCGTAATGGGTGTATGCGCCTGGCACCTCCTTAGAAAAAATGAGGTGGAGTTTTTCAAAAAATCCTTTCGAGTGGCTGCAACCTTCACTCTCATCTTTGCGATTTTTGAGATTTTCAACGGCCACATCCATGGTTCAGAGGTAGCGGAAACTCAGCCCACAAAGCTTGCAGCAATGGAATCAATTTGGGAGACCCAAAAGAGTGCTCCAATGTATCTTTTTGTTGTACCTGATGCTGAGAATGAGAGAAATTCCGTTGAACTCTTCCCTATTCCAGGCCTACTGAGTCTACTTTCACACCACTCCACTTCTGCTGAAGTAAAAGGACTAAAGGACTTCCCAAAGGAAGAGCGTCCTCCAGTGGGACTGACCTTCTTCAATTTTAGAATAATGGTAGGGCTAGGCTTTTTCTTTGGACTTATTGCCATCTTGGCCTGGCTCAAGAGGAATGCGCCTGAAACTGCCCCTGGGCTATTGAAGACGCTAATATATACTATCCCATTACCTTACCTTGCCATTGAGGCAGGTTGGGTTGTGGCTGAGGTTGGAAGGCAGCCTTGGATAGTCTATGGACTCATGAAAACAAAGGATGCAGTAAGCATACTTGCAAGTTCTCAAGTTTTTATCTCGTTTATAGCATTTGTTGCCTTTTATGCCTTCTTGGGAATCATAGACTTTTATCTGCTTGCAAAGTATGCCCGCAAAGGCCCTGAGGCCGCTAAATAAAAAAGGGAGGTGACAACAATGCTAGAAACTATATGGTTCGTTCTTTGGGGAGTCCTTTGGGCAGCGTATTTTATGTTGGACGGCTTTGACCTGGGCATAGGCACCCTTATGCCCTTTCTTGCAAAATCTGAAGAAGACAAAAGATATATGTACAATGCCATGGGTCCGTTCTGGGACGGCAACGAAGTATGGCTCATTACTGCAGGAGGGGCCACCTTTGCAGCCTTTCCAACTGCCTATGCCGTCATGTTTAATGGTCTTTACTCAGCCCTACTCCTCCTCCTCTTTGCACTTATTGCAAGGGGAGTAACCTTCGAATTTAGAGGAAAGCTAGAGGGGAGTTCATGGAAATCTCTCTGGGATCTATTTCATTTTGTTGGAAGCTTTCTCCCTGCGCTTCTACTGGGCGTAGCCTTTGCCAACATATTTGCAGGCATTCCAATAGATAAAAATGGAGTATATCAAGGTACTTTCTTTAGTCTCCTCAATCCCTATGGCTTACTTGGAGGAATTTTATTTGTCCTAATGTTTGTCACCCATGGTGCCTTGTGGCTTGCCATCAAAACCAAGGGAGACCTTTACCAACGTGCCCTTAGTACTGCACAAAAGACCTGGGTGGCACAGCTCATCGTGGCAGTGGTGTTTCTTGCATTCACCTTTGTAAAGACCGACCTATTCAAAAACTACTTTACCTATCCATTCCTGTTGATAATTCCACTTATTGCAGTTAGCTCCCTATTAGTGATGAGAAAATTCATGGTTGATGGATCAGAAATAAAGGCTTGGATAGCATCTGCCCTCCACATAGTTGGAGTAACCCTGTTTGGGATAGGCGGCCTTTATCCAAGACTCTTACCCAGTTCTATAAACCCAGAATTTAATGTCACTATTTGGAACGCATCCTCTAGCCCACTTACCCTAAAAATCATGCTTGGGGTGGCCCTGATTATGGTTCCAATAGTAATAGCTTACCAGACTTGGGTATATCTATTCCTGGGCCATAAGCTGACAGAAGAGGATCTTGAATACGAAGAGGCATATTAGCTCGGATTATGCAGCTCGCAAGTTTGCCGAAGATGCGTGGCGGAGGGCACGCAGTGCATAATCTGGGATTAGGAGATTGGGCAAACCTTACGAGCTGCATACACTGAGATTAGAACAGCTACCAATGGGGCACTTTTTTTCTATGTGCCCCATTTTTTTTATGCTATAATATTTTTATACATGATGTCTAACACGGCACTATCAGCTTTTATAAACAAGGTCTCAAGGACACTAGATCTCCTTTTTGATCCAATCTTTATAATAGATCCAGATCTAAAGATAGTTTGGGCAAACAAGGCCACAAAAAATTTAGTGGTTACAGAAGATGATGCCCTGTACGGCACCTTTTGTCATGAAGCAATTCATGGAAAAGAGACCCCAATAGATACATGTCTTGCCAAGACCTGTATTGAGAAAAAGGAGCATAGGGCCTTTACAATATATGAGCCGAAATTGGGAGGTTGGTTCAATATAAATATTTCTCCTATTTTTGACGACCACGATAATATTATTGGAGCTATTCACATTGCCCACGATATTAATGCTCTAAAACGCTATCAAGAGGAACTCAAAGAGACACGAGAAATCCTTTCTACAATAATAGAATCTTCACCAGACCTTATATGTTTTAAGGACAGAAACGGTAGACTCATAGAGGCCAACAAGGCATATCTAGATGCATTTGAGCTAAGTCACATCCATTATAAAGGCAAAAAAACTACAGAATTGGCTCAATTGAGTCCATTACCCAAGATTATTTTCGACCGATGCGAACAATTGGACCAAGAGGCCCTGTCAATGGAAACCCCACTGCACACCGTAGAACGCTTTGATCCTCCAGGAAGAGCTGAAAGGGTATTAGACGTTTTAAAGATTCCGTTATTCAACCCTGATGGATCGCCAAAAGGCCTCATAGTGATTGGGAGGGATATCACAGAGCTTGAATCTGAACATCGGGCTATAAAAGAGCTTTCAAAAAGGCAGCAGGCAATCCTGGACCATGCACCAGTTGGAATTGTATTCTTGAGTCCAGATAAAGATACTATCTTCGTCAACAAAAAGGTAATAGAGCTCTTCTTCATCAATGAAGGCAATTTAGAAGATCTCCACGGCCTTGAAGGACAATTATATCCTGTCCCAGAAATCGGACAGACTGTAGTAAGAGAAAAAATTATTCAAAGGCCGGATGGAAGTAGGTTTTGGGCCAGAATAACGGGCGCCCTAGTGGATCCAAAAGAACCTCAAAAGGGAACCATATGGATAATCGAGGACATCGAGCGAGAAAAGGCCCTTCTGGAAGAACTCAAGAGAAATGAATATACTTTTAGGTCAATCACCGAATTGGCATCAGATGCCATTGTGCTCATCGATAGTTTCGGGAAAATCACCTTTTGGAACACTGCGGCTCAAAAAATCTTTGGCTATTCCAAAGAGGAGGCCATCGGAAAAGATCTCCACCTCCTTCTTGGCCCAGTCAAAGTCCATAAAAATATTAAAGATGCCCCTATAAATTTCAAAATCAATTACGATACAAAATTAATAAAACGACTATCACAGTTTTCTGTCCAGACCAAGGAAGGCAAAAAAATCACAGTAGAACTCTCGCTATCTATAATAAACCTCGGAGGAAATCGTTATGCCCTGGGATTGATTAGAGACGTTACTGAAAGACTCAAAGCAGAAGAGGAAAAAAGGCGTCTCAATGAAAAGGCCCAAAAAATGCAATTCCTAGATAGCCTCAGCATACTGGCACGAGGCATTGCCCATGATTTCAACAATCTACTCATGGGGATCTCGGGCTTTGCAGATTTAATACTCATGGATAGCTGCGTTCCCGAAAAGATCAAGGGATATGCAAAAAAGATCCATGAAGCAGTCAAGACGGCCTCTAGCCTTACTCAAACCATGCTGGCCTACACAGGCGAACAATGCTTCATCAGAAGGCCTGTAGATGTTCGAAAACTCATAATGGACATGGGGCCTACCATTAGGACGCAGATCCCAAAGACCGCAGACTTTAAAATAGATTTACCAGACAAATTACCAATGATAGAGGGAGATCCTATCCAGTTAACTCGAGCTGTTAACAACCTTGTGATAAATGCCGCAGAATCCTTGGATAACGGTAAAGGCTCTGTAGAGCTTAAGGTCTATGTTACAAGATTGACTCAAAAAGATATCATGGCCCATGACTGTATTGCCTCAAGCGAAGCTGAACCAGGGTGGTATCTATGCATTTCCTGTACAGATACTGGTAAGGGAATGGATGAACAAACCATTAAAAGGATCTTCGAACCCTTCTATACAACTAAGTTCTTTGGACGAGGACTTGGCCTCACTTTAGTCCTTGGAGTAGTAAAGGCACACAAAGGAGCTATCCAGATAAAATCCAGGCCAAAATACGGCTCTTGTTTCAGATTATTTTTCCCATTTTCTTCAAAGATCTTTTACAGTTGAGTCAATCTTGTAACATAGACCTCAAGCTCTGATGAAAAAATCATAAATAAAGAAAACAAACAGTTAGTTGTTCTAGTAGCGAAATTTTACTGTTTTTTTAAACAGTTATTTTAAATCAAGCCCTTCCAAAATCGGTATACCTCTAAATTCCAATTGAAATATTCAATATCTACATCTCCATTCATAAAAAGAATCTATTTCTAGAGCACCTCTAGTTTTGGTATATTGATTCCGGCTATGAAAGTATTTCTCTATTTCCATTTCGGTGCCCTATTTCTGATGTCTTTATATGGATTATATCGCCTCAAGCTCATATACCTCTGGAAGGCAGAAAGGGATTCGGCCAAGAGACAGGTTATAAAAACTCCTAGCCTAAAAAGATATGCCCCTGTAACGATTCAGCTTCCCATTTACAATGAGCGTTTTGTGGCCCAGAGGCTTATAAACTCGGTCTGCAGACTCAGCTGGCCCAAAACGCATTTAGAGATTCAGGTCCTTGACGACTCCGACGACGATACCAAGTTCATAGTAGATAGCGAGGTGAAGAAATGGCGAAAGATGGGGTTTAATATCAATGTGATAAGGCGGAAGACAAGGACCGGCTATAAAGCTGGAGCTCTGGCCCACGGGCTAGAGAGAGCGACTGGAGATTTTATTGCCATCTTTGATGCCGATTTTGTTCCGCCTAGAGACTTTCTGAAGAGGACCATGCCTCATTTCCAAGACAATAGGGTGGGACTAGTCCAGGCCCGATGGGGATTTTTAAATGAAGATACCTCTTGGTTTACAAAAATCCAGGCAGTTTTCCTATCTGCCCATTTCGGAATTGAGCAGTTTATCCGTTTCAGAAGGGGATGGTTCATCAACTTTAACGGCACAGCCGGCATATGGAGAAAAGAGGTCATTGTTTCAGCAGGAGGTTGGCAGGCCGATACCGTAACCGAAGACCTAGATCTCAGCTTTAGGGCACAACTAAAGGGCTGGAAGGCCGTCTATCTAGATGATCTTGAAGTCCCTTCTGAGCTACCAGTTACATTGACTGCTTTGAGGAGTCAACAGAAACGCTGGGCAAAGGGATCTATCCAAACAGCCAGGAAAATCCTACCTTTTCTTTGGGCATCAAAGGCCACCCTGTCCCAGAAGATAGAAGGGACCATCCATCTCACCTCCAACCTAGGCTGGCTCATGGGGGCCATTATATTCCTCAGTCTCTATCCAACCCTTATTCATAGGGTGGACATCGGCCCCTCCCAAATTCTAAGGATCGATCTTCCCTTTTTTATTTTGGCAACTGGCGCCACCCTTTACTACTTCTGTTTTCACGAAAGATACGGCCGAGGCAAAAGATATAGGGATATGGCCAAACTGTTTATCTTTTTGCCTGCCTTTGGGCTTGGTCTCGCTCCGACTGTAGCCATTGGGGTTCTAGAAGGACTTATGAGATACGGTGGGGAATTTGTCAGAACGCCAAAGTATGGAATCACGGCCTCAAAAATGAGTTGGAAAAGACTCTTGAACTATCACCAGGGCAGTTGGTTCAATCTTGCAGTTGATTTTGGATTTTTTATCTACAGCTTTTTCCCCATAGTCTTTGCCATAAAAAAAGGTACTTACCTAGCTCTGCCATTCTTAGGGGTCTTTTGCCTAGGCACTATCTTAATGCTTTACAGGGACCTTTTCGACCTTCTTAGCCGCCCCTCGCCTCCATCCACGAAGTCTATCACTGAGCTCAGTTCAAAGACTCAATAAAATTACGCCATAATTCGAGGGATAGTATGATAAGTTCGTTTTTTTTTAATCAGCAAGAAAAAAGGGGAGTTGTTTTTTCAAAGGCATTGATTCTGACTTTTGACTTAAAGGCGAAAGAGAAATGTTTTTATGGGAAATCGTTTGTAGAGAATTGAAAGTCTAATTTAAAAAACGTTTTTTATGATTGTAGGAATTTATTGGATATTTATGGCGGGGCCGACGAGACTCGAACTCGCGACCTCTGGCGTGACAGGCCAGCGTTCTAACCAACTGAACTACGACCCCGCCGAGTTATCATTTTTTCCTATCTTGGTAGGCGGAACAGGATTTGAACCTGTGACCCCCGGCTTGTAAGGCCGGTGCTCTCCCACTGAGCTATCCGCCCGAAGTGCGTTGGTTACATACCATAGCACCCAGGCATTTGTCAAGTTCTATTGTCACTAAAATTTTTCATCGCCTACGTAGCAAAAAAATTTCCTAGTATTAATATTAACATACTGACTCTTGTTTGCTAGAGGGGAAAAATAATTATTTTCATGGGGCGAATAAAACAGAAAAAATTCCCCACATCTATTGAAAATCGTTGAATTAAATTCCTCTAGGATTTAGATATAATCTTAAATAACCATCTGGCCTTACTTCTGCTAGTAGTTTTCTCGCCTTCAAGGCAATATCCATCATATGTTTCGCACCCTTGGATTCACCATCCCAAAAACATATCACATAGTCTGCTGATTTTAAAAGCACTTCATTCCTCATCATGGTGGCCTTGAAACCATGAGGTTCCCATTCAGAGGGGATGATCTTCACTTCAATGCCATTTTCATGGCCAAACCGCTCTCCGAGTCTATCTGCACCAGGGGCGTTACCTGAAAGGATTGTATCTCCTTCCTTTAATAGACACTTTAAGACATTCTTTATAATATCATAAGACTCGATGGATCTTGAGCCCCCAACAGCTATCTTTGCCATTAATAGCCCTCCCTATTTTTTAATCATCTTGAAAAAATATTGTGATCCTTATAAATTCTATTACCTAAGTACTGCAATTGCCGGGTATCAAAGATAAATCCCATGATCACTCACCTACGGCTTGCAGTCTCAGGTACAATTCAAAATTGCAAAAGGGGTAAACATTATGGATGAAGCGCAAAAAAATCATTGCACTCTCGATGACCTTTCCACAAAAGAAAAGGCGAAAGTCATACGCATAGATGCAAAAGGTCCCTTTAAAAAACGCCTGTTGGAAATGGGTTTCGTACAAGGCACCATAGTAGAAGTAATCAAATATGCCCCCCTCAAGGACCCAGTAGAATACCTAGTAAAAGGTTACCATGTAAGCCTGAGGCATGAGGAGGCACAAAAAATAATCGTCGAAAGGATTTAAATCCAAGGAGATCACTCATCAATCTCCCCAGTCGTACTGTTATCCTTAATAATGTCCTTTACGTTTTCAAGAGTATAGAGCACGTCATGTACGGTTACACTAGGATGCTCCTCACAGAAGGCATCTATGGTTGTGAGAATCCTTTCTGTAAGATCTTCGAATTCATCTATGGTAAGGGTAGATGCAGGTTCGGAGGCAAGGAGGCTATCTAAATCAATGCCGTGAAACCGTAAAAGCTCATCCTTTATCTTCTCAAGTCTTCTAACTCTTCCTCTTCCTGACCTTTTGTGTCTTTTTAAGGGTACTACCTTGCCCATAGACCTCTCCATGAATTTATTTTTTCATTATAATAACTCCAATATTCCAATTTGACAAACAAAACTCTTATCTTTACAGTTCTAGTCTATGGACATCACAAGAATCACCATGAATGAGTTTGAAGAAGGGCTTGAAAAGACCCAGACTGTCATTATTCCTTTTGGCTCTGTTGAAGAGCATGGGGCGCATCTACCATTAGGCACGGACACAATGCATGCCCACGAAATTGCCCTTAGAACTTCCCAATTACGTCCGGTTTTTGTTGCCCCGCCCATATGGTACGGCCTTTGCCGTAGCACCAGCGAACATCCAGGCACCATTTCCATTAAAGGGCTTACACTAAGACGCCTTGCCTTAGATATTATAAAGGCATTTTATCATAAGGGCCTTATAAATCAGGTACTATTATCAGGACATGCAGGTGGGACTCATATGTGTTACCTGGTGGATGCTGCCGAAGAGGCTGTGAACTCACTAGATGGACTTAAATGCATGGTTTTGTCTATTATAGATCTTGTTAAGGATTCATGTGGTGATATCGTGGAAACGCCAAATGATTCTCATGCTGGAGAAGTGGAAACCTCTATCATTCAAGCCATGTCACCTGAGCTTGTCAGAGGAACGGCTCCAAAGGAATTCCCAAGTTTTCCCAAGTACTTGATAACAAGAGAAAAACGCATATATTGGCAAGGTGGAGTATGGGGAGACCCAAGTAAAGCAACTCCTGAAAAGGGCAAAAACATACTTGATAGGGAATCCAGACACCTTTCTTCGTTAATCGACCTATTGGAGGGTGATCCCTAAATTCCTTTATAATTGGCGAAAAGGGGTTTTTGTCTTTTATTTAGAGATGTTAGTGTATTCACACAAGAGAAAAAAATCACTTTTTTGATAGGTTCAAGCATGGTAGATTTTTTGCACCAACTATGCGAATTTTAGGTCTTAGCAAATCTAAGACCTTGGCAACAGCCATGTAAGACTTAAAATGCTTTTCTGTAGGCATTAATTTAAAATTCTTAGACGAGGTGTTCCTATGAAAAAAATTGTCAGTTACGTATGCATGTTTGTAATGACCTTTCTGTTTTTGTCATCCTGTAATAGCAATGCGAATTCCTATAAGGCCCCTAACTTCACTCTACTAAATCTGGAGGGCGATGTAGTAAAACTCTCCAACTTCAAGGGTAAAGTTGTACTATTGAATTTCTTCGCCACATATTGTCCGCCCTGTAGGTATGAAATTCCAGACTTTGTAAAGCTTCAACAGGAACTTGGCCCAAAGGGATTCCAGGTGATCGGCGTATCCGTTGATGAAAATGGCGAAAAGATCCTTCCATACTTTGTTGAAAAACTTCAGATAAACTACCCAGTGCTTTTAGCCACTACAAAGGTCTTGAGAGACTATGGAAATATTTACGCCCTGCCCCAAAGCTTTTTGATTGGAAAGGATCAAACAATTATCAAACACTACATAGGCATGGTGACAGAACATGAATTGAGGCCTTTAATAGAAAAAGCGCTCGACAAAAACGGCAATTAATTGCACCGTGATCAATCCCAAAATAGGCGCTTCAAATGCCTGAGAAAAGGATCGTTATATCTCAGGCATTTGAAGCGCATAATCTGGAGTTATAGAATTCTGACCTTAGGGGCGCCGCTCTTAACGCGGCCGATCATGGCGCTACCTTCAACCCCTTTGTTTGAAAGGCAGTCCAATAGATCCTGGGCCTTTTCCTCTGGAATTGATATTAAAAGACCACCTGAAGTCTGGGCATCAAAGAGAATATCTAACCTTGCTCTAGGTAAATTGGCTGTGATCTCAACACTTTCTTCACAAAAATTACGATTGGCATAATCTCCTTCTGGAATCATGCCCATCTCTATAAATTCTAGTGCTTCTTCAATAACAGGGACATTTGAAGACTCTATTTCAATTACGACATCACTTGCCTGGGCCATTTCAAGGGCATGTCCTACCAGACCAAACCCAGTTATATCTGTAGCTCCATTTGCGCCAATCTCCATCATTGCCTCACTAGCCCATTTATTCAACTGGGTCATGATCTCAACCATCTTTTGCTTTATCTCGTCTGTCAGTAGCCCTCCCTTATAGGCCGTAGCTAGAACACCTGTACCGATTGGTTTAGTAAGTACCAAGACATCTCCCGGCCTTGCACCTCTATTGGTTACAAACCTCTTGGGATCCACTATACCCGTTACAGATAGACCATATTTAGGCTCAGGGTCTTCAACACTATGGCCACCAACAACCAGGGCACCCGCCTCAGTGACTTTGTCAATGCCGCCTCGTAGAATATCCTTTAGCATTGACATTGGCAATTCCTTCACTGGAAAACACACTATATTCAACGCAGTAATCGGCCTTCCGCCTATTGCGTAGATGTCACTCAGGGAATTTGCTGCTGCAATCTGGCCAAATTCGTATGGATCGTCGACTATAGGAGTAAAAAAATCTACAGACTGAACAATGGCCAAATCCTCATTTAATCTATACACAGAGGCATCAGATGAGGATTCCAGCCCCATTAAAAGGTCTGGATGTGTCTTTAATGGTAGATCCCTCAATATTGCATCCAGGTCCCCCGGACCGATTTTAGCTGCTCACCCAGATGCCTTTACCCTTTGAGTTAACAATTCCTTTTCTTTCATTTTCTTAGCGTAGCAATCAATCTACTGGGCTTTAAAAAGATGTCCAACGCATCACAAATATGGGGAAAAACTGCGTTACTTGCAAGAAGGGCCTCTATAGAAGCCCCTTCCCTCCCCATGATACAAAGCCCCAAGGCCGCTTCCTTCAACATCAATGCATCATTGCACCCATTGCCTATGGCTGCAGTATGCTCCCTCCCAATAGACTCTATATATTCGAGTTTCTGTAAATCCCCACGCCCAGATTTCAATGAATGAAAGACAATATCAGGAATAGAGGCCAGCTGTTCCCTTACAGAGTCCACCGTTTGATTTGTATCAGCTGTAATTATATGGATATTCAATACCTCAGATATTGCCTTAAGGCGCTCGAGTACCCCTTCGATCAGCTCTCCGTCAACGGTAATGGTGCCATTTAAATCCATGACAAGGTGGGCCAAATCATAAAATGCCCCGCAAGGCAGGTCTACTTCTATCTGGCGGATTGCAGTCATATTATTCCTCCTTTTCTACATTTGCTATAAGTGCCCTCCGGAGCTTTGGTGGTAGAAAATGACTGGCTGCATCTAATGCCTTTTTTATTAGGACTATGACATCTTCAGGCCCTTGCCAATACTCCCTCAACACTTCTTCATCAACACGGGCTAAAAGCCTAAACAGGGCGAGCGCTATTAGGTACAAATCGTCAACTAATCCAAAAAAGGGGATCCAGTCGGGCACTAAATCCATGGGATTTAGGGCGTAGGCGACGACCGTGGCCAAAATGGCCTTATCAGTCGAAGAGACTCTGCTGTCTTTTAACAGATTAACCAACAGTGCCAAAAACTTTGGAATCAGTTTCAAAAAACCTTTAATATCCATTTGAATGAAGGATACATGCACAATAAATTCATTGCAACACCAAATTCCTTTGGTAAACTCTCGTGACGAACGAATTAGTCATCCTCGCAGGTGAAAATAAGAATAGGGAGAAGGGAGAAGCTTTTTAAAAGTGTTGAGTGTTGAGCATTTCAGAAGTGTTGAGTTTTGAGTTTTGAGTTGAAGCTAGAAGGGAGGGCCTCTGGCTATTGTACGAGCAGGGCTTGCTTCTTCCTTCTACCTTCTGCCTTCTACCTGTTATAATTAACGGTAAAATTCTGAGGGAGAGATATGAAGGTCATACTGTTTCCTACGTCATATTGCAAGGACCTCGTTAGAACAGCCCTATTCCCCTTTATTGATTCAATTATTACAGTCATTCCCACTGAAAAGACACCGATAATAAACAAAGATGAAAATTCACTCCTACCAAACAATAACAATTCCCAATCGTCGGTTACTGTGAAGGAATTATGCCCGAGTCCAATCGGTAGCAATATAGAGACCTTTGAAGGCCTGATTCGTTCCTATTTAGCATGGGCAGAACATCTCGGTCTCGGCCATGCCATTCAGGCAAAGGAATTTATGAAACATTCGGTGGAAGACCCCGAATCTATCACACAATTGATCAAAGAACTCAAGGGCAATACGGACAATGAGGACCTACTACAATCTAGGGTCTTCTTAGAATTATCATACATATTAGACAAAGAAGAAGACAATCTCAGACGTGAACTAAATTCTCTCGAAAAAAAGGAAAAATCACTTAAACAACTCATGGGCGGCCCCGAGGAAGATAATTCAGAATCTTTGGATATAAACACTCTATTGTCATGGGAACTACCGCCAATTTCCCAGTTAAAAAGGCGATTATGCGCATGGTACGAAATCCTAAGCGGGCTTAAAGAACCAATTGCTGAAGCAATACCCCTGGGAGAAGGCAGGGAGACTAGGGATCTTCTAGATGGAATATACGAAGGAAGATGTAAATGCGGCCCTCGAGAACTGTTGACTCTGTGGCTTCACCCAGACACAAAAAACGATCCACAGGCCATTGAAAATATAAAAAAAGGGCTGTCTGAACTCATTGAAAAGGTGAGATCGATTGATTCACAAACAAAATCTTCGCAGGAACACAGAAATTGTCAGGCAAGACATCCAGTGGACGGACACCCAGAAAATGACGAAGATAGCCCTCTCCAAGACTCTATCCAAACGATATCAAAGCAAATTAAAGACACATGGAAACGCCTTCAACCAGAAGAAAATACCCCGCTTTGTCTACAATTGGTGTGGTATCAGGAGGCAACTATTTGGGAACTGATACAGGAGGCCTGCAAAAAAGACCTCCTCTACAGTGATGGTCCACTTTCTCAAAGGCTGGCACTATTTCTCATATAAGAATTAAATATGAGAAAAAGCTGCCTCAGTAATCACCAAATTTTCCCACTGTCTGCCTCAGTCAACCCCATCATCATAATGAGAATCCCGAAATAGCCAGATACAAATCCCCGGGAAATATCAACTCTGAAAAAGAAAAAAGGTACACGGTTTTTTAGAGTTAAATGAAGGGAGGATCGGATATCAGGCACTTATTTTGAAATAAGTAATGGTGAAATAAAAAAACCGTGTACCTCTGCCTCGGACTTTTTCAGTCTATAGGATTGCTTCAATAAAAAAAATCGAAACAACCTAAAAAAATATAATGGGCAGGCCAACAAACTTTGCCTTTAGGCTTTCCGGCCCGCCCATCTCAAAATATTGTCAATCTATATGTATTCGAGCGCTAAAATACTAAACTCAAAGTCCTTTGTGCAGCGTCTGCAATGTCAGCTAGTCCCTGTGGAAGGACTCCCAGATATATAACTCCGATGGCAGCAAAGATGAGTACTACTGCAGTTGGAAAGCTGACTGCCGGAATCTCAACCTCGCGTACAGGATCCTTCATGTAGAGCATATAGATGACCCGGAGGTAATAGTATGCACCAATCACGCTGGTTAGGATACCGAGTGCAGCGAGTACAATGTATCCACTCCTTATGGCAGCAGCAAAGACATAGAATTTACCAATAAACCCTGCTGTTGGCGGCAGTCCTGCCATGGCTACAAGGAAAAGGCTTATTAGAAAACTGAGACCAGGATATTTGTATCCTAATCCTCTATAGTCTTCCAGGGTCTGGGCATTTCTCTCTTTTCCGTCGAGGCAGTAAATGACTCCGAATGCTCCGAGATTCATGAGTGTATAGGAAAAGAGGTAAAATAACACTCCCATACGCCCCATGTCATTTTCAGCGAGGATACCGAGGGCCATGTAACCAGCATGGGCAATAGATGAATATGCAAGCATCCTTTTTACATTCTTCTGAGAGACCGCAACAAGGTTTCCAAAGAACATAGTGAGTAAAGCAATCCACCACAATACCGGCTTCCAATAAGAACCGAGGGCGCTTAAAATGGCGTTATTTGCAAATTCAGGCTGGCCACTGAGGCTCAACATCGGACCAAAACCAATCATCATAATTTTTATAAATACTCCTATGGCTGCGGCCTTTACTGCAGTGGCCATAAATCCTGTCACCACAGAGGGGCTGCCCTCGTAGACATCTGGTGCCCACATGTGGAATGGGACCATAGAGATCTTGAATAGAAGTCCTACCATGATCATAGCCAAGGCTACGAGCACCAAAGGATCAGTAAACGGTCCATGAGAAAGTATCACAGACAACTTGGTGAGATTGATGGTCCCAGTAAATCCATATAAAAGGGCCATTCCAAAGAGATAGAAACACGACCCAAAGCTTCCAATCAAAAAGTACTTCATTGCACCTTCCGCCGACCGCCTATCATCTCTAAGGAAGGCAGCCAAGCAATAGACGCCGATTGACATGATCTCCAGCGTAATGAAGATCATGAGAAGGTCTATTGATTGCAGAAAGGCAATGGTTCCGTACACTGAGAAGAGTAGTAGAACAAAGTATTCACTCCTGAACACCTCGTTGTTCTTCAAATAGCCTATGCTCAGTATACTAGCCATGATGCCTGCCATTAGGACAATGGCCGACAAAAATGCAGTGAATTTTTCCATGGAAAATATGCCCATGAACACAACTTCATGGAGATTCCATTCTCTATAGACTATGTGCCCCAAGGCAAGCACCAGGACTACAGTGGTGAGCCACCCCATTATGCTCAATTTCTTCTGGGGCGTCTTTGCCTTGAATCCAATTTCTATCAATAGGAACAGTAGTCCGGCGATCAGTAATATAAGTTGCCCTCCACAGATCTGCCAAAGCTTTTCTAGGCTAAAGCCGTATTCAAAATCCATGGTCTTACTCCCCGTGTTCCCTGTTATTTATTTTGTGTTGTGGTGCATGTGATCCTTCTGTGACAGTATAATGATGAACGCACTTAGGCTGAGCCAAGTGGGCTTCATACCCAGTATTCGCTACCTTCACCCGAGATATGAAAGCATCCACAGACTTGTGCATCTTGCTCAAGAAGAAATTCGGGAAAAGTCCTATCCAGAATATTAGGACAATTAGTGGAGCCAGATAGGCAATTTCCCTCAAGTTCATGTCTGGTAGATTGATATTCTTTGGATTGGTCACCTTTCCATAGAACACCCGCTGGACCATCCACAACATGTATACAGCGCCTAATATTACGCCTGTAGCGGCAAGTACTGCGGCGGCCTTATTGGCCTTGAATGTCCCCAAGAGTATCAGGAATTCCCCTACGAATCCATTAGTTGTGGGAAATCCTATGGATGACATGGTGACTATCAAGAATATAGTGGCGTAGATAGGCATTACCTTTGCTATTCCACCATATTCACTGATGAGCCTGGTGTGCCTTCTCTCATATATAACACCCACTAGGAGGAAGAGTGCTCCGGTTGAAACACCGTGGTTGATCATCTGGAGGATACTACCCTCAACTCCCTGCTTTGTGAGGACGTAGAGTCCTAGCATACAGTAACCGAGGTGAGATACCGACGAGTATGCCACGAGCTTCTTGATATCTGGCTGCACCATTGCTACCAGTGCCCCATAGATTATCCCAATGACTGAGAGTGCGATAATCGTTGGGGTGAAAAACATTGACCCTTCAGGGAAGAGAGGCATAGCGAATCTCAAGAAACCGTAAGTACCCATTTTCAACAAGATACCAGCAAGGATCACTGATCCAGCAGTGGGTGCCTCAACGTGTGCATCTGGTAGCCATGTATGCAGTGGGAACATGGGTACCTTTATTGCAAAGGCCAAGGCAAAAGCTGCAAAGAAGATAATTTCATAAAATCTCGGGAGATTTGTGTGATACAGATCAAGTAGATTGAATGTGAGCACTCCTGTCTGGTCATAATGGAACCAAACCAGGCCGATTATACACACGAGCATCAACAGGGAACCAACTGCAGTATAGAGAAAGAATTTGATTGCAGCATAGATTCTGCGCTCACCACCCCAGACACCTATTATAAGGTACATTGGGATGAGCATGAGTTCCCAGAAGACATAGAAGAGAAATACGTCGAGTGCCACAAAGGTACCCAACATAGCGGTCTCGAGTACCAATATGGCGACCATGAACTCTTTGACCCTGTTTTCAATGGCCCGCCATGTAGAGACAATTGTTATAGGTGTTATAAATGTCGTGAGCAGGACAAGCCAGAAGGAGAGTCCGTCCAGGCCTAGGAAGTAGCTGACTCCCAGACCCTTTATCCAGGGCTTGTGCTCAACGAACTGAAAACCAGGATTGTCCGGATCAAATCCAGCATAGATTCTCAGCGACACTAAGAAAACGATAACACTGGTAATAAATGCTATCCAACGAATTACATCTTTCCCATTTTCACCCTTTTGAGGGATGAAAAGTATCGGTAATACGCCAAGTAGTGGAAGAAAGACCGTATATGTTAGTATTAGACTCTCCATATCCTACCTCACCCTTATGGCATTAAGAAATACCACAGTATCCCAACCAGTCCTAAGAGCATGAATGCACCATAGGTCTGGAGGTGACCATTATGAACTCTACTGAAGATGTAGGAGCCCCTTTGTGTCAACCAAGCTGGCCCGTTTACACCGATTCCGTCAATTATAAGGACATCTATTATCTTCCATAGGAATATGGCCAGATAATAGAGTGGGTATACAAACACAGTAAAGTAGATCTCATCTATATAGTACTTGTTATAGATGAGGTCATGGTACATGGCATAACGTTCCTTGAGCTTGGCAGGCAGCTCTGGGTATTTCCTAATGTATATGTTGTAGGCAAAACAGATTCCAATTAAGGCGACCACTACTGAAGTAGTCATAAGGGCTATTTCTACACCGTGGCCGTATTCTGGTCCTGGAATCTTTTCAAGTACCTCGGCTGAGTGTTCAAATACGGGTTCAAGGAAGTGTTCTAGCACATTTGGCACACCCCCAAGGGCATGTCCAATTAAAGGCGATATTCCAAGCCATCCGCCTGTGAATGAAAGGACTGCAAGGATCATCAATGGAATTGTCATGACATATGGAGATTCGTGCAGATGATGCTTCTGTTCTTCAGTCCCTCTGAATTCACCGTGAAAGGTCATGAAGATCAGCCTGAACATGTAAAAGGCGGTGATGGCTGCACCAAGCGTGCCCATAAACCATATTATTTTACCCATAGTTGGGAAGTATGGGTAATTAAATGCCTTCCAAAGGATCTCATCCTTACTGAAGAAGCCTGCAAACGGTGGGATACCAGCGATTGCGATGGTAGCCACTAGCATGGTGATATAGGTAATCGGCATCTTCTTTGCTAGGCCGCCCATATGCCTCATGTCCTGATCTCCGCCCATGGCGTGAATGACAGAACCAGAGCAGAGGAAGAGACATGCCTTGAAAAATGCGTGGGTCATTAGGTGGAATACTCCAGCCCAATAGGCTGTGACGCCAACACCGATGAACATGTAGCCAAGCTGACTGACTGTTGAGTATGCCAAGACCTTTTTTATGTCGTTTTGAAGTATTCCTATTGTAGCTGCAAATAGAGCGGTTGTAGCTGCCACAAGTGCTACCACCAATGTAGCAGTTGGTGCCAGGGTATAGAGGATGTTGGACCTGGCTACCATGTAAACACCTGCCGTGACCATGGTTGCAGCGTGGATAAGGGCTGAAACAGGAGTGGGACCAGCCATTGCATCGGGCAACCACACATAAAGTGGAATCTGAGCAGATTTACCTGTGGCCCCAAGGAACAGCAGCAGACATGCTGCAACCAACAATGGTGAGTTCAAGGCGAGATGACCTTCCTCATACATTTCAAAGGCCTTTGGAAAGACATCGAGATAGGACAATGAGCCAAACAACATGAAGATCAAGAACATCCCCAATACGAAGCCAAAGTCACCTATCCTGTTGACTATAAAGGCCTTCTTTCCAGCATCGGCATTTTCATTACCTTCATACCAGAATCCTATGAGGAGATAGGATGCCAGACCAACGCCTTCCCAACCGACGAACATCACAAGGTAATTTGCTCCTAGCACGAGGAGAGACATGAAGAACACGAACATATTGAGATAGGCAAAGTATCTCCAGTATGACTCGTCCTCATGCATATATCCAATGCTGTAGATGTGGATGAGGAAGCCAACTCCCGTGACGATCATGATCATGAGTCCTGAGAGTTGGTCAACCATAAAGGCCAGATCTACCTTAAACCCTCCAACCGCCATCCATGACCACAGAACGTTTACTAATGTTCTCTCCTCAGGATGCCTGCCAAGGAGATCCCAGAACACGGTAGCTGCGGTTATGAAGGCAAATCCAATACTAGCGCACCCAACACAGGATACGAAGTTTTTCCCTAGGCGCTTTCCTAGGAGGCCGTTTAAAACAAACCCTAGGAACGGAAAAAGCGGTATGAGAAATATGTAGTGTTCCATGGCTTCTCCCTGTTACTTTACCAGCGTAATAGATGAAATTTTGTAATGTCTACGTCTTTCACGTGCCTAAACAATGCTATCAAGATAGCAAGACCAACAGCAACTTCTGCTGCTGCCACGGCATATATGAAAAGCACCATGACCTGACCTGCCATATCCGCCCTGAAATGCGAAAATGCCACTAACATCAAATTCACTGAATTCAACATCATTTCCACACACATAAAGAGTATCAGGGCATTTCGCCTCGTCAGAAACCCTATGGCACCTATCCCAAAGAGGACAGATGCAAGTATTATGTACTCTGTAAGACCAGCCATTGGTTCACCTCATGCCTTTCTTTTTGCAAGGTAAATTGCACCGATTAAGGCCACGAGCAATAGAATTGATGCTACCTCAAAGTGCATCAAATAGTCCTTGAAGAACAGATCGCCAAACTGTGAGGGATGCCCAAAGCCTTGCGGTAGCTCCCTCGGCCTACTCATATCACTGAGACCCTTCAGCCCTATGACTAGGAGCGCAATCATAGATGCTCCCAATATTCCCCCCATTATCCTATAGGATAGGTTTTTCTGAAGGTGTCGAAGTGTTTGTCCCGGACTCATCAAGAGCATTATGACGAACACAATGAGCACCAATATCGCCCCTGCATAAATGGTTACCTGAAATATCGCTATAAGCGGCGCATGGAGATGCAGGTATAAGGCCGACAGCGCTATGAATACCGTGAGTAGTCCAAGAGCGCTGGGTAGTGCATCCCTTGCACTGATCGTAAACACTCCGGCCCCCAGGGCCATTATTGCGAATACCAGGAAATATGGATCCATTTATTCTGTCTCCTTTTTGGTGGTCTTTTTGGGAGCTTTTGCCTCTCCAGCCTGCTTCTTTACAGGCCCTTTCTTTTCCACCTTAACTACTGGTACGGGTTTTCTTGGGGGCTTAAGCTTCCCCTCCTCCTTTGCCTTGAAGAAGTTGGCCATCAGCCTATCCTTGTTTGCAAGGCATGCCTCCCTGGAATAATCAGCCAACTCGTACCCCTGACCCAATTTAATTGCATCTTTGGGGCAGGTCTCTTCGCAGAATCCACAGAATATGCACCTCAGGAGATCAATCTCGAACTCTTCACAGTAAGTCTTTCCTGCGTACTTGTGCTCTTCACCTTCCTTCACCTTACCCCTTTTGACCGTAATACACTGGGCAGGGCAGATCCTCGCGCACATCCCGCAACCAATACACTTTTCCCTTCCCTCTTCATCGAGGGTGAGCATGTGTTCCCCTCTGAAGATTGGGGAGATCTCGCGCTTATCCCAGGGATACTGCCAGCACGTTGGGACCGTATGCGGCCCCTTTCTAAAGGATGCACGCACGTTGAACGTGAAGTGCTTCCAAGTAATCTTTAATCCCTTGAGAATCTCCCAGAGGTAAATCCTCTCTCCAAACGTATATTCTCTTTTTACAACTGGCTTTGCCATCTCTAGCTCCTATATAGAAAGCTGAACAAAGAGAGCGGTTATGAAAAGGTTTAACAATGCCAATGGAATCAGTGACTTCCAACCAAGTCCCATGACCTGGTCGTATCTGAACCTAGGTACTGTCCAGCGTACCCACACAAACAGCCACAGAAAGAAACATACCTTTAGGAAAAACACCAGAAAAGACGCTATCCCATAGGCAACAGGTCCCAAAAACTGGCTCATGTCAATATAGGGTAGATGCCATGCACCAAAGTAGAGGGTAACCATTAGGGCTGATAGGGTATACATGTTTACATATTCGCCGAACAGATATAGACCGAGGCGCATTGAGCCGTACTCAGTATGATAACCGGCTACAATTTCACTTTCTGCCTCTGGTAAGTCGAAGGGCACCCTATTTGCCTCACAATATGCAGTAACGATAAAGAGGATAAAGCCTAATGGCTGCTTGAAAACACCCCAATTGGGGAGAAAACCTAGGAACGTTCCCTGCTGCATCAATGAGATCTCTCTCAGGCTAAAAGTCCCGTATACCAAGACTGCAGCCAGTAGAGCCAGGCCAAAGGGCACCTCGTAGGATATGAGCTGAGCTGTTGAACGGAGTCCACCCAGGATGGAGTATTTATTGTTTGAACCCCATCCACCAACGACGATTCCGTAAACAGCCATTGATCCCAGGGCAATTATGTATAGAAAACCTATGTTTACGTCCGAAACCTGGAGAATTATCTCTTTACCGCCAATGATGATCTTGTCGCCAAAGGGAATTACTGCGTAGGCAGAAAAGGCTGGCAAGGCAAAGAGAACTGGTCCCAGGGCAAACAATATCTTCTTCGCCTTTTCTGGGACGATGTCCTCCTTGGTGAAGAGCTTGATACCGTCAGCAAGGGGCTGAAACAGACCAAACGGACCTGCTATGTTTGGACCCAGCCTGTCCTGAATCATAGCAGAACCCCTTCTTTCAACCCACGTCATAACAGTTGCTATGATTAGAGTCCACGTCCATATAAAAACTACTTTTATTAGTGCAATACCCCAACCTTCCATGTCTATATCTCCCTACCGGTCCAATTCTCCGGCAATGATGTTTAGACTACTCAAACATGCTATAAGGTCTGCGATCATCTCCCCTTTTACCAGTTCTGGAAACGCCTGATAGACCATGTAGCATGGTGGTCTGATCTTGATTCTATAGGGCTTGTCAGAACCATCGCCCTTTATATAAAATCCGAGCTCTCCGTTTGGAGACTCTATTGCAGAATAGATCTCTTGCTCTGGTGCCTTCATGACTTTGGGGACCTTTGCCATCAATGGCGCGTCTTCTGGCATTTCCTTGTACATCTCGATGGCCTGGTCGATGATCTTGATGGACTCGTACATCTCGAGCATACGCACCCAGTACCTATCAAAGACGTCACCGTTTTTTCCAACAGGAATGTCAAATTCAAACCTATCATAAAGGCAATAGGGTTCGTCTTTTCTCAGATCCCGTTTCACTCCACAGGCCCTGAGGCACGGTCCGGTGAATCCCCAATTTAAAGCATCTTCAGGAGAAAATGCTGTAGTTCCGATGGTACGGTCCATCCAGATACGATTGTGAGTGAGGAGCTTGTCTGTTTCGTCAATGGCCTTCAGCAGATTTGGCTTGAGTTCGTTCCAGCGGGCCTCGAAATCTTCCGGAAGGTCTGCCTCGACCCCACCAATTCTACCAAAGGTGTTCGTAAGCCTTGCTCCGTTATACCACTCAAAAATTTCATATATTTCTTCACGCTGTATGAACAGATAGAAAAATGGGGTGAAGGCCCCTAAATCCACTCCAAGGATCCCAATACAGACAATGTGGTCTGCGATCCTTGCCAGCTCCATCATGATGAGCCTAATGAGCTGGGCCTTTTCAGGGACCTCTAGCCCCATGAGCTTTTCAACTGCCATCTCATAGGAGACATTATTTGCTATTGCTGAACAGTAATTCAATCTGTCAGTAATAGGTATGAACTGATGGTAGGTTAAATGTTCTCCTAACTTCTCAACACCCCTGTGCAGATAGCCTATCTCTGGGTCAGCATTTATTATGGTCTCACCATCCGTCTCAGCAATGACACGAAGCGTTCCGTGCATTGCCGGGTGTGAGGGGCCAATATTTATCTTTACATAATCATCCCTAGCCACGATATCCTCCATGACTCATTATGCATCATATATTAGAATTCTTTCTTCACCCTGACCCTCTAATGGATAATCCTTTCTCAATGGATAGGCAGGGAACTCATCCCACATCAAGAGCCTTCTAAGGTCCGGATGCCCCTTGAACCTTATTCCAAACATGTCGTAGGCTTCGCGTTCTGGCCAGGTTGCTGCCTTCCACAGATCAGTCACAGTCGGGACCTCAAGGTCATCTTCAGGGACCCTGACCTTCACCATCATACGCTCATTGGATTTCAGAGACAGCAAGAGATATACCACCTCAAACCTTGGTGGCGGTGGCCCCTTGGGTTCTTCTGCTTCGGCTTCATCCTTTTTCTTGGCCTTTTTCTTGGCCTTTTCATAGAGGGCCTTATTATCTACACCTAGGACGTCACTCAAGAAGTCCATACTGAGATCCGGGTCATTCTTGAGCTTTTCCATCACTGTGCGAATGCGGTTTTTGCCAACCTCCACAACTATGTCGCCCTGATATTCGGTAATGGCCAAAACGTCTGATCCCAGACAGCGCATTATCCTTTCTTTTAACTGCATGCGCACCCCCTCTCAGACCGTTCAAATTCCTTGGCCTTATTATATAAAGGATGATCCTTTTCAATCTTCTCAATTATCTTCATGAGGGCATAGATAAGACCTTCTGGCCGGGGCGGACACCCGGGCACATACACATCCACGGGTATCACCTGATCTATCCCCTGGAGGGTTGAATAGGTCCTGAACACACCTCCAGTACAGGCACAGGCACCCATGGCAATCACCCATTTGGGCTCGGCCATCTGGTCATAGATGCGCCTAAGTATTGGGACCATCTTCTTTGTAATAGTTCCGGCCTCAATGAGCACATCAGCCTGCCTTGGAGAAAAACTCGGACGCTCAGCACCAAAACGCGCCATATCATAGCCAGATGCCAAGGCTGCCATCATCTCGATACCACAACATGCGGTTCCATACGGAAGCGGCCATGGTGAACGCTTCCTACCCCAATTGATCAACCATTCAAGCTTTGTGAGAATCCAACCTGGACCTTTAATAATTTCGTTACTCATATCGCACGCTCCTATTCCCAATCAATGGCCCTCTTCTTCAATGCATACACTAGGCCCACTAACAGGACTGCGACAAAGACAAATATTTCGAAAAAGACGCCCCAGCCATACTGAGCCAGGCTCTTATACCGTAGGGCCAACGGATAAATCAGAACGGTCTCCAAATCGAAGACCAAAAATAGCACGCCAACCAAAAAATATTTGACGGAATAACGCTTCTCACTGGGATGCAATAAGGGAACACCACATTCATAGGTGGTAGCCTTCCTTGGTTTTGGCCGAAACGGCCCAAGAAGATGAGATATAAGGAGCATGCCGATGATCGCAAGGAGTGACATGCCCAAATACATTACTATTGTCTCAAAGCCGCTCATCATGCTCTACCCTCCCCTGTAGTCGCCACAACCGGCTACTCGACATTCAAAATGAATTACGATTCATTTTGTCAATCAAAAAAAAGTCGGCCCATGCCAACATTTTCGCAAATTCCCTCGGGCCTCGCAAGGCCCGAAATATTGCAAAGCTTCTAATATAAAAGAAATATTATGTCAAGGGTCAAAAACCATAATAATTTACGAAAAAACTACTTGACAATTTTAAAATTTTCCCTAAGTTAAATGATAATCATTCGCATAAAAGAAAGAGGTGCAGTAAATGAAAAAGATGATGCGCATGACCCATCAAAGGGAAATCATTCTAGAGGAACTAAAACGGCTGAAGACTCATCCGACAGCAGACGAGCTCTATGAAATTGTCAAAAAAAGGCTTCCACGGATAAGTCTTGCCACTGTGTACCGCAATTTAGACGTACTAGCCGAGCTAGGCATAATACAAAGGATAGAGGTATCTGGGAGGCAAAAACGCTTCGATGGAAATCCAGAGGCGCATCACCATGTGAGATGTCTTGTATGCGGTAGGGTGGCAGATGCGGAATTATCTCAGGAACCACAGGTGAATTTTGACTCAGTGAAGGCAAATGGCTTCAAAATCATCGGATTCAATCTGGAGTTTGAAGGAATCTGCCCTGAATGTGTTTCTAAAGGAAAATTTAAATTTTTTAACAATAAAGCCGACACAATCTTTAATGAAACGTAGTCCAGGCCTTTTTTTAAAATGAACAATATTTGATATCTATATTTTTTCATGACAAGGAGGTATAATGTTATGGGTTGTTGCAAGAAATCAAACTGTGGACCATCTCTAACTGACGAACAAAAAAAGATTTTAGAAGCTCTTAGCCAATCTGACGACCCCCTGGCTTGTAAAGAGATTGCAGAGAAGGTGGGCCTTACTGGCAACCAGGTAAGTTGCAGAATCAGAAGTCTAAAGTCAAAAGGCCTAGTAGACAGCCCAGTTAGGTGCAAATACACCATCACCAATGAAGGCAGGGCGGCAATTGGTTCTTAACATGTCAATTTAATGGCTTCGTCCATATATACATTATCCAAGGAGAAATAACATGAAAAGCTTAAAAGGCACTCAGACTGAAAAAAATCTACTTACTGCCTTTGCCGGTGAATCCCAGGCAAGAAACAGGTACGACTTTTTTGCAAAACAAGCCAAAAAAGAAGGTTATGTTCAAATCTCAAAGATATTTGAAGAGACCGCCCTCCAGGAAAAAGAACACGCCAAAAGGATATTTAAGTTCCTGGAGGGAGGCGATGCTGAAATAAGTGCAAGCTTCCCTGCTGGCAAGATAGGAACAACCCTTGAAAACCTCATAGAGGCTGCAAAGGGCGAACACTATGAATACTCCAGTATGTATCCAGAATTTGCCAAGGTTGCAAGACAAGAAGGGTTCGACGAAATAGCAGACTGCCTCGAGTCCATAGCTGTGGCTGAAAAACAACATGAAAAACGCTACTTAGCGCTAGTAGCCAATATCAAGAACGACACTGTATTCAAAAAGGATAAGACAGTCACCTGGAGATGTCTGAATTGTGGCTATGTGCATGAAGGACCGGAGCCACCCCAAGAGTGTCCTGCATGCGCCCACAAAAAGGAATATTTCGAGCTTTTATGTGAAAATTGGTAGGCAAAAAAAACACAAGACTTAAGGAGGAAAAAAATGTGTAATTTAGTAACTAATCCAGCCCCAGACTTTACAGCCACTGCAGTTATGCCTGATAACAGCTTCAAGGAAGACTTTACCCTCTCTTCTTACAAGGGAAAGTATGTCTGTCTCTTCTTTTATCCCCTAGATTTTACCTTTGTTTGTCCGTCTGAGATCCTTGCCTTCAACAAAAGGCTACAGGAGTTCAAAGACAGAAACTGCGAAGTAATTGGCGTCTCTGTAGATTCCCATTATACCCATCTTGCATGGAAAAAGACCCCTGTGGAACAAGGTGGGATTGGAGACATTCAGTACCCACTAGTCTCAGACCTATCTAAAAAGATTTCCTTAGCCTATGGCGTCCTCCTGGGAGACGTTGGAGTGTCCTTGAGAGGCCTTTTCCTCATCGACAAAGAGGGGATTGTCCGTCATCAGTTGGTCAACGATCTCCCACTAGGAAGGAGTGTTGACGAGGCCTTGAGGATCCTTGATGCATTACAATTTTTTGAACAACATGGAGAGGTTTGTCCTGCTAACTGGCGTCCTGGCGAGGAAGCCATGAAGCCAACCCCAGAAGGTGTTGCTGAGTACCTCAAAAAGCATGCATCGTAGATCCTTATAGTCAAATTGGGTTCAGATTGTACCAAAATCGTGAAAGGAGACAAAAAATCATTTTGTCTCCTTTCGTAATGCATGATTTGGGATCATAAGAGCGCTCTGTGAAATGCCATTTCAGCCGTTTTTCAGAAATAGGGCGGGGCGGACCTGACCTTTCGAGGACAAACTGGCTCTAGGACGCAAGCTCTGGTCTACCTCGCCTTTTAATATGCATTTTTATCTCACCACTTTCCAAAAAAGGAGGGAGTATAATGGGAAAGAACCTTTTTTTGTTAATCATAGCACAGTTCATGTTTGTCCATACTGTGTTAGCGGCTGAAATGGGCGCGTTTAAGGAAACGCAGTTTAAAACGCCGGAGTCATGTTCAGGATGTCATAAAGATATCTATCAAGAATGGAATGAAAGCATGATGTCCAAGTCTTTCACCCACGCATGGGATGAAGTTGAATACTTCAAACTCGCACTTCCCCAATCAGAACAGGTGAAGGAAGTTGCCGGAGTCAAGGCCGGATGTATAGGTTGTCATAGCCCCCTTGCCTTTTTAACCGGAGACATCCCACCTAAAGCCGTAAAGGAAAACACCAGGGCAAATGAGGGAGTAAGCTGTGAGATCTGCCATTATATAATCGGTTCAACAGAAGACGAGCCCTTCAATTTTAGTTATATCATCAAGGCAGGAAGAGAAAAATATGGAAATAGATCCGATGCAAAGAGTCCTGCCCATAAAACTGCCTTCTCTGAGTTCATGAGGAGCCCAGAGTTTTGTGCAACCTGCCATGATGAACAATCCCCTTATGGTGCATGGGTGAAATCCACCTACAGGGAATGGAAACAAGGCCCTTATGCAAAAGAAGGCACCAGGTGTCAGGACTGCCATATGTACTATTCCGAAGGGAAAAGCGCCACTACAGGCAAAAAGAGAAGCGATATTGCCCACCACATATTCCATGGCTCCCATTCCAAAAGCAAGCTGAGAGGAGCTATCGACCTTGCTCTCTATACAAATCGAAAAGAACTTAGTCCTGGTTCAAAACTCAAACTTAGAGCAGTCCTATTTAATGGAAAGGCAGGGCACAAGGTGCCAAGCGGTTCCTCTGAAGAGAGGATGCTCTGGCTAGAGGTATGGGCCATCGACTCAAATGGAAAGAGCCATCTTTTGAAGGTGAACAAAAAGGGCTTCCCAGGAGAAGAATTCACCATTGCAGATCCAAATGCCCTCGCCTATCAGGCCATGGGTGAGATCATGAAGATTCAAGGCTTTAAAGGCATAGAAAGAGACGGCGATGTACCAGCGGGCTCCAGGATCTTTAGAAAGCCCTTTTTTGATCCAAAGGGCAGAATGACCATTTGTCAGTGGTATACCAAGGACAATACAAAGGTCGATTATAGAATAGGGCCTAGAGAGACCAAAATTGAGACCTATACATGGATAATTCCAGACGATATTCCCGAAGGTGAACTTGTTATCAAGGCAAATCTCCTCTACAGCCAGGTGCCTTCGTCTGTTGGAAAATTTTTGAGCTTGCCAGAAGAAGAATATAGCCCCATACTCGTAAATACAGATAGTCTTTACATAAAGATCGTAAAATAAAAGGAGGAATCCCAAATGGCAAAGAGACTAGAAGTCTATAAATGTAATAAATGTGGTAACATCATAGAAGTGCTCGTCGGCGGCGAAGGAGAACTTGTATGCTGCGGTGAGCCAATGGAATTATTGACGGAAAACACCGTGGATGCTGCAAAAGAAAAACACGTTCCTATTATAGAAAAAATTGACGGCGGTTATAAGGTCAAGGTCGGTAGCACTCCACATCCTATGGAGGAAAAACACTATATAGAGTGGATTGAACTCCTGGCAGACGACAGATCATACATTGCCTTTCTCAAACCAGGAATGGCACCTGAGGCCACTTTTAAGGTGGATGCTGCCACAGTCGCAGCAAGGGAACACTGTAATCTTCACGGACTTTGGAGGGGATAATTACTATGATGAACGAACGCATTGAAAAGGCATTGAACGAACAGATGAATGCAGAACTTTATTCCGCGTACCTCTATCTTTCCATGGCATCTTACTTCGAATCAAAAGGACTAGAGGGATGTGCCCATTGGATGAAGGCACAGACACAGGAAGAGTTGATGCACGCAATGAAATTCTACGAGTTCATTACTGAGCGCGGTGGACGCGCCATTATGAAGGCCATCGATGCTCCGCCATCTGACTGGGATTCGCCTTTAAATGTGTTTGAAAACGCGCTTCAACACGAACAATATGTTACGTCCTTGATCAATAAATTGATGGACCTTGCCATTGAAGAAAAAGACCATGCAACCCAAATCTTTTTACAATGGTTTATAAGCGAACAAGTGGAGGAAGAGGCAACTGCAGGGGCCGTTGTCGAGAAGATGCGTCTGGCAGGCGAGAGTCCAGGCGGAGTTTTCATGGTAGATCGGGAACTTGCCCAAAGGCAAATGCCTATTCCAATACCGCAGACAAAAGAATAGGAGGTCAAATATGCAAAAATATAAATGTCAGGTCTGTGGTTATGTATACGATCCAGATATAGGAGACGACTCCAGTGGGATTGAACCAGGAACAGCATTCGAGGACCTACCTGATGACTGGGTATGTCCTATTTGCGGAGCTGAAAAAGACCAATTCGAACCAACAGATGACTAAAGGAGGAATCAGGCGGGTATGCAGACATACGAAATAAAGAAAGATATTTATTGGGTTGGAGCTGTGGACTGGGGTATCCGTGACTTTCACGGCTACTCAACTTACGCAGGATCTACTTACAACGCATATTTGATGCTCGATGAAAAGGTAGTGCTCTTTGACACGGTTAAGAAGGAATTTAAATCTGATTTATTACACAGGATAAGGTCCATCATTGACCCTGAAAAAATTGATTACATCGTGGTAAATCACGTGGAAATGGACCATAGTGGCTCACTTCCTGAGATCATAGACATAATCAAGCCTGAGAAGATCATCTGCTCCACAATGGGAGAAAAGAACCTCAAGGCCCATTTTCACAGGGAAGACTGGCCCTACCATGTAGTAAAGACAGGAGATAGTATCTCGTGCGGCAAGAGGACCATCCAATTTATAGAGACAAGGATGCTACACTGGCCAGACAGTATGTTTTCCTACATCCCTGAGGAAAAGCTCCTCATCTCCAGCGATGCCTTTGGCCAACATCTGGCCACGAGCCAACGGTTCGACGATGAGGTAAATGAAACTGTGCTCATGTACCAGGCTCAAAAATACTATGCCAATATCATCACTCTCTACTCCCCTCAAGTGCGGAAGCTCCTCAAGTCCGTAAAGGATATGGGCATAGAGATCGACATGATAGCCCCAGATCACGGGATCATCTGGCGTAAAGACCCAATGAAAATATTGAATGCCTATGAAGATTGGTCCCACCACAGGGGATGCAAGAAAGCTTTGGTCATCTACGACACCATGTGGCACAGCACAGAGATGATGGCAAAGGCTGTGGCAGATGGGATAGAATCTCAGGGAGTGAACGTCCAGCTCATCGATCTTTCAGTAAACCATAGAAGCGACGTCATGACAGAAGTAATCGATTCAAAAGGGATCTGCCTGGGCTCTCCAACCCTCAACAATGGGCTTTTGCCCAGAATGGCAGGTTTCCTTATGTACATGAAGGGACTAAGACCCACAAACAAGTACGGAGCAGCATTCGGCTCTTATGGATGGAGCGGTGAATCTGTAAAGCTCCTAAACAAGGCAATGGAAGAGATGAAATTCGAGATCATCCATGAAGGAATAAGGGTCAAGTACGTCCCTGACCATGACACGCTTAAGCTATGCAACGAGCTCGGGAAAAAGATGGGCGAGATGGTGAAGGCAGGCTGTGAAAGGGAATAAAAACAAATCCGGAGGGCTTAGGGCCCTCCGGAAGACAATTGAAGAAATCCTCCTGCTCAACAAAGAGCACATCTTTCCAGCCCTGGACACACTTCCTCCGAAAGCGCTCATTTCCCCTCTCAGGACCTTATTCTTGAGTAAAAATGAACTCCTCAGGTGGCGCAGTATCACTGCCTTTGGTTATGTGATGTCAAAAATAGCCCAAAGGAACGTAGAAGATGCAAGGATAGTAATGCGTCAGCTCATGTGGACACTCAATGATGAATCCGGCGGGATTGGATGGGGGAGTCCAGAGGCCATGGGAGAATCCATGGCCACCACGAGAATTCTCTGCGAAGAATATGGGCGCATTCTGCTTTCATACATTTGGGAAGAGGGAAATTATCTTGAATATCCACATCTTAGAACCGGTGCCCTTTGGGGGATAATGCGGGCAACACTTGCTCATCCAGACCTGATGACCGCCTTTTGTGCCAAAGACTATCTCGTAGCCTACCTAGATGAAGAGGAGGAAGAGGCCCTGGGCTTGACTCTCCTCACTCTAACTGCCTTAAAAGAACATGAACTCGTGAACAAGACCATCGAGGAGAGGGATCTTCACCAAAAGAGATTTCGCATATACCTAAACGGAGAATTTACGGACGTAATCATTGGTTCCATTCCAACGCTTCAGACCTTCAACCCTGATGCCTAAAAACTCTATAATCCTCCCTGCCAAAAACTCTGCCATGTGGTCCAGAGTCTTTGGTCCATGATAAAAGCTCGGCATACATGGATATATCACTGCCCCTGCCTCTGCAGCCCTTGTCATATTCCTAAGATGAATGAGATTAAAAGGGGCCTCTCGCACAGCTAGTACAAGAGGGCGTCTTTCCTTTAAAAAGCAGTCGCAGGCCCTATGGATCAGATTCCTGGATGCACCATTGGCAACTGCAGAAAGGGTACCCATAGTACAAGGCAGTACCACCATTGCATGCCAGAGACTTGAACCACTTGCAGGTGGAGCAGTGAGGTCGTCCTCCTGATAGACGGTATAGGACAGGTCCACGAGTTTATCATAGCCTTCATCACCGAGCTCATAGCGTACAACCTCTCTTCCTGCCCTGGAAATTATGACGTGGACCTCTAGGCCAAGGTCCAATGATAGCTCCATGAATTTCAGGGCATAGATGCTTCCGCTTGCCCCTGTAACACCAAGGAGAATAGGAAGCGGCTTAGAGCCCGAGCTTTGGCCAAAGTGCATCGATCTTCTTTTTCACCTCAGGGTCCATCTCAATGACATCAGGCCATGGCCTGGTAAAGCCCTCTTCAGGCCACTTTCTCGTACAGTCTATACCCATTTTGCTCCCATAGTGGGGCAAGGGGGCAGCATGATCCAGGGCATCCACAGGACCGTCTACAAACATGATGTCTCTTTTGGGATCAACATTGTTTCCCAGACGCCAAAGCACCTGACTGATGTCCTGAACATCTACTTCCTTGTCAAACACACAGATGATCTTTGCAAACATCATCTGTCCAAGGCCCCAAAGTGCACTCATCACCTTGCGTGCATGGCCAGGATAGCGTTTGTCTATGGATACAAATGCAAGATTGTGAAACACTCCCTCAAGTGGGAGATTCATATCCTGGATCTCAGGAAGTGTCTTCTTGATCAAAGGCAAGAACAACCGTTCTGTTGCCTTTGCCATGTAGCAGTCCTCTTGAGGAGGCTGTCCCACGATAGTGGCAGGATAAATGGCATCCTTTCTCATGGTCATGCAGGTAACATGGAATACAGGGTATTCATCTTCCAGGGAATAATAACCTGTATGGTCCCCAAAAGGACCTTCAATCCTCCTTTCCCCTGGTTCCACATAGCCTTCCAAGACGATCTGAGAATTAGCCGGGACCTCCAACGGAACAGTAAGACACGGAACCAGTTCCACTGGACTCCCCCTTAGAAAACCGGCAAATACCACCTCGTCTATATCCGCAGGAAGGGGAGCAGTAGCAGCATAGGTCATTGCAGGATCCGGCCCTATGGCCACTGCCACAGGAAGCCTTTGGCCCAAGCTCTCTGCTACTCGATAATGATAGGCTGCGTCTTTGTGTGTGTGCCAGTGCATTCCAGTGGTCTTCTTGTCAAAGACCTGCATCCTATACATGCCGACATTTCGTCTCCCTGTCTCTGGATGCTTGGTAAAGACCACCGGAAGGGTGATAAACGGGCCTCCGTCCTTTGGCCAGCAGTGGAGCACTGGAAGCATGCCAAGATCCACATCATCGTCTTTGAGGACGATCTCCTGGCACCTGGCCCTCTTTACCTCCTTTGGAAAGGCATTTCTCAATCGATTGATCTTTGGAATGATCTTGAGCTTTTTAATCAGGGTATTAGGTGCCTCTGCCTCGATAAAGTCCAGGACCTCTTGTCCCAGACTATCGAGCTCTGGCACCTCAAGGGCAAGGCACATACGCTTAATTGAACCAAAGGCATTCATGAGGACTGGAAGCGATGAGCCCTTTACTCTCTCGAAAAGAAGAGCAGGGCCATGGCGTTTACAGACCCTGTCCGTTATCTCAGTGATCTCAAGATAAGGACTTACCTCTTCTTTTATCCTTACAAGCTCACCCTTTTTTTCCAATAAACCAATAAACTCTTGCAGATTCCTGTATCCCATGGCACAAACATGGTTTAAAATTGATGCTTAGTCAAGTACCTAATAAAGTTTTGAGTGTTGAGTTTTGAGTTTTGAGTTGAAGGAACAATCCATTATTAGTTTTGAGTGTTGAGTTTTGAGTTGAAGAAAGAAAAACTTGGTAGATGTGAAATTCTTGCCCCTGCCGGCACCAAAGAGGCCTTTTGTGCCGCAATAGAGGCAGGAGCAGACGCAGTGTACGTGGGTCTCAAGGCCTTCAATGCAAGGGCCTTTGCCCAAAATTTCTCCCTAGAAGAGCTAAACGCCCTTCGGGCTCTTTCAAGCCAAAGGGGTGTAAAACTCTTTGTCACCTTGAATTCCATCATAAAAGAAAATGAGTTAGGTAATCTCATCGATACCCTGGCCGCCCTCGAACACATAGGGATTGATGCAATCATCATCCAGGATCTTGGCACTTGGCGGATTGCAAAGAAATTCTTCCCAAAACTCCGCATGCACGCAAGCACCCTCATGACCATACACAACTGTCTGGGTGTTAAAACGGCCCATAAAATGGGATTCAAAAGGGTGGTCCTTGCAAGGGAGATGACTATTGAAGAGATAAGGGAATGCTCAAAGGCTGCTCCCATAGAGCTTGAGTGTTTCATATTTGGCGCCATGTGTTTTACCTACTCAGGCCTGTGTCTCTTTAGCAGCCTCTTTGGAGGCAAGGCCAGCACCCGTGGAAGGTGCGTACAGCCCTGCAGAAGGATATATAAGAGCCGGGGTTCTAAGAGCGGTGCCTATTTTTCAATGCTAGACCTAAACGCCCTCGAGCTTTTACACGACTTAAAAGAGGCTGGAATCTCTTCTTTTAAAATCGAGGGAAGATTGAGGCCAGCCCACTACGTATACCATGCAGTAAAGGCAGCAAGAATAATCCTGGATTCAAAACCTGGAGACTCAAAGGCCTTGGAAGAGGCCATGAGAGTGGCAGACAGCGCACTTGGAAGGAGTTCTTCTACGGGCTTCTTCTTATACGACAGGGCTTCTTCCCCTCCTGTTCGCCCTGAGCTGGCGCCAAACACAGGAAAGTTTATAGGAAAGATAAAGAACATAAATAAAGACAGTTTCTTATTGGAATCCAACTTCGAGATCTTGTCTGGAGACAGGCTCAGATTCCTGTCAAAAGATCGGACCAAACAGGCCATTATCAAGGCAAAAGACATAAAAAAGATCAATACCAGCCTCTGGGAGATCAGCGGTGCCCTTAGTAAAGAATTTGCAGGAGGCCTTTGTTTTCTAACCGACAGAAAAAAAAGTCCTTTCAAGAAAATAGACATCCGGCCTCTTCCCATCGACTATAAAAGGCCCAAAAACAAGGCTGCAAGGGTCAAAAAACAACTGGCTCAAACTCCTGCCAAACCCACTAAGTTCAAAGAGCCCAATATATGGGTGAGAGTTCGTAGTCTCAAGGACCTTGGCGCCCTATCCTCCTTTAAAGACATAAAGGGTTTTTATCTTCCAGTCTCTCTAGTCAAACATCATAAAAAAGTACCCAACTTCTCCATTCCCATTACCTGGTATCTGCCCCCTGTTATCCTAGAAAAAGATGTTCCATGGTACAAAGAGGCCTTGCAAAGGCTGAAAAAGGCAGGTTTTCGTGGATTTCAGGTCTCAAACCTGGGAGCCCTTTCCCTATTTACAGACCTAAAGGGGGTAAAAATCAGTGCCTCCTACCATGTAAACTGCCTAAATTCGTTTTCAGTTGAGGCCTTAAACGATCTTGGACTAACCGGAGTTGAATTTTCAGTAGAGACAGATAAGGCAAATCTCGAGGCTGTTTTAAAGAAACAGCTTCCCATCCCTATAGATATCGTCATCTACGGCCATCTTCCCGTGTTCACAACCAGGCTCTCCAAACACCCATGGCTAAAGGCAACAGATGTGATCGAGAGCCCAAAAGGGGAGGAATTTCTCTGGGAACAAAGATCCGATGTAGGTTTCCTCCTGTTTAAGCTACCATTTAGTTTGATCAATAAACTGGGTTATCTCAAAAGACTACCTGTGAGAAGGTGGGTAATAGACCTATCCTTTGGTACTCCAGCATGGGTCATCAGAAAGAAAGGCGGAGGAAAGAGTATCTTAAGGGGGATCAGGGGGCCACACAAGGGCTTCAATCTCGACACCGAACTACTCTAAGTGCCTTTATTACATATCCATAGGAACTTCCCTTCTTAATCTTTAGTACAATCCCATGGACCTCAATAGGTTCGCCACTTGCCTTCATGGGACTCAGGCCCTTTGGGGGCCTTCCCGTCACCATTATGCATCCGGTTTTGTCCTTTAGTGCCCAATCACTCCTGGTAAGAAGGGCTGAGTCTCTACCGCATCCTTGCCAGCCAAGGAACTCGCCTCTGACAACGACTAGAGTTTTTTCTGGAACAATCCCTGAAATGATTTCCCTAATTGGAATAAATGCCCCCAATTGCCCCTGATCTTGTAACCGATCATCTGAAATGCCTTTGGCACATGCAGCCATTGACGTTAGAAATAGAATCACGGCAAAAACGTATATTGGAAATGGCCTAGAAGGCCTTTTGTCCAAGATTCTGCAATTTACGAATTTCCCCAAGATACGAGGCGCTAGGGATGAAGACATACTACCTAAATCCTGGATAGCCATTTTTTGCACTCGTTAAGTGGCTGTTTCTGAATGCGCTTTTTTCTATACACTGGTAATTGCCATGCCTTTGGGCAATTGCCTTTTCTTTCAATTCCCTGACTCGCATCCAAAAGGCCCTTTGGTATTCAATTGGAGCACGACTCAGTTTTTGTTCAAAGGACGTAGGTATCCACCAATCTGAGTAAAAATTTATACTCAATAGATAAATGACGTGATCATCCCAGTAGGTTGGAGCAGGGTTCCAGAGTCCCATGGCCTGTGGGCCAAAAATCACTGGACTCGTAAGAGAGTCTTTAGGGAAATATAGCAAATAACAAAATGCCCCTTGGTAAAGGCTCATCCAAGAATCGTAAAAATTGATTACAGGGATGTAGATACCCTTTGAGATCTCATCCCTTGCAATATAGATTTCGTAGTTTTTTCCAGAATCCTTTGAATCAGGGCTAAAAAATCCATTTGGAGTTGTCTGTCCCATCCAGGGGGCGAATACGTCTTGAGGTTCAACAATGTATAGATCGAGATCAGCTCCAGATGGGTTGCCAAATACATCTGTCCAGTAGGCCTGTATGACAAACCCACCTTTGGCAGTCTGGGGACTGATACCTTCGGTTTCATGTAAAAAGGCCTCCACAAAATCATTCCACTGACTGAGTCCCAGCTCCAATGAGATTTGTGCGTACTGGGCCCTCTCTTCACTAAGGAGATCTCCTGGAAGAGGTATATTTATGGCTATTCCCCTGGAACCTTCCACACTTTCAGCGCCAACCCCTGTACCAAATGAATAAGCTGAGCTATAGTGACGTTCTTTTACGATTACTTGTTCTCTTAGCCAGTCAGACAGTTCATTTGCCTCTTTGAAGCTAACCCCGTTCAATCTGAGTTTTTCTATGAAATCAATGCAATCACATGCTCCTGGCATTGCAGGAAAGCTCTGAGCCCTAGTCCTTGCCTCATAAATGGCATCGATGTAGTTCGCCATATTTTTCTTCAAGGCCCCTCCAAAACGATCAACCAGCACCAATAGTTGAGCTACTCCTTCGGTTCGCACAAGACTCTTTGTTACACTCGCGAGATTATTTGGGGGTCTGGAGTAATAATCCACAAAAGCATCTACGATAAGCCTTCCAAGGGCCTCTCCTCCCATTTCAGGATCGTGAACCAAGGCATAGAATATCACGTCGTAGGGGTTACCATCTCCTGGCTCTGTATTTTCAGAAAATGTTATGTAGTCGGCAAACTCATATACATAACCCAAGACCTCGATCTGCCCCATGAGGCATGCGTCAAATTCCAAGAGATCAAAATGAATTCCAGCCTCCTCAAGCGCTCTCCTCAACTCCTCCAATGACATAAAGCTATGGGAACCATCGTCTTGCAAAATTCCACGACCATTTCTGCTACCTTCAAAACCACCTAGCCACCCCAGTCCATGATCCCATAGGATCAGGGCATATCTTTGTGCAGGAAATGCGGACACCCCCCATCTAATGAACTCGGTGAGGGTAGCTGGGTCTGCCATGTCCTGATTTCGTTCCATAGGGTATAGCTGGACGTCATGATTTAACACTTTAAACCTGTATGTGACGTTGTCTGAGATTTCAGGGGTATATATGGAGCTCACATCCGCCTGGACCAAGATGTTCACCTGGTCTGTGGAGCCCACTTCCAACATTTCAAGGACGTCGTCTACACAGGCTGCAGACAGATTATTCTGCCCAGCCATGTAAACCAACACAGTCCACGAGGCATCCTTTGCAAAGACGCTAGTGGAAAAGAGACTGAAACAGGAAAACAAAACTATTACAAAGCCCAGCAAGCAGCGGGAGCAATAGAAGTTTTGGGTTTTGAGTTTTGAGTTTTGAGTTGAAGGAAAAGAGCTTTGGAAGTGTTGAGTTTTGAGTTTTGAGTTGAAGGAAAAAAACTTTAGAAGTGTTGAGTTTTGAGTTCGATTCACTACTTGAGGCCTCTTACAAAAGACATCACAAAAAATCTCAATATTCCCCCTAAAAATGCCGTCGCCGTCCCAATCTTCATGACAGAAGTATCGTACTTGGCGTACAATAAAAAAGCACTTCTGTGAAAGTGGTACATGGAAAAAAGGGGCCTCTTTGTACTAGAACCACCGACCTCATGCACCACATCCCCTAGACTCGGGACATATACGACCCTCCACCCACTGTTTCTAAACCTTTTACACCAGTCGCAGTCTTCCCAGTAAATAAAAAAACGCTCATCCATTGGCCCGACCTCTTTAATGGCCTGGCTCCTTATGAGCATACATGCCCCAGATACCCAATCGACTATCACAGGTTCCTTATTTGGAAGTGTTGAGTTTTGAGTTTTGAGTTTTGAGTTGAAGGAATGGAGCTTTGGAAGTTTTGAATTTTGAGTTTTGAGTTTTGAGTTGAAGGAATGGAACTCTTGAGGATCAAGTATTACATCTTTCTTCACAAAACGACTTCTGGGAAAGAGTTTTGTAAGGGGGCCAGTCCTCCCAAAAAAGGCTGTAATGAGCCTGGGGTCCCATCTAGCAGAGCCCTGAAGCGCACCGTTTTCATCTAGAATGCGTGGACCTATTACTGCCACATCAGGATATCGATCAAAAATAGAGGCTGCGTCCTTTAAAAAGGGATTCTTTACATATGCGTCTGGATTTAGAAGCATTAAGAACTCTGAACTTGAATGGCTTATCCCCAAATTGACTGCCTTGGAAAAACCAAGGTTTTCTTGCTGGGGCAAGAAGTGAATTTTAGAGTGAGCCCTTGCCTCTTGTGGCAAACGCTCCATAAGGGCGGATATTGACTGCGAATCTGCTTCATTATCTATGACAAAGATATTCTTGATTAGATTTTGCTCATGCCTTAGTAGGGACTCTAGCGCCCTATAGAGACTTTCATAGGCCTTATAGTTTACAATTATTACATCGAAGCCAGCAGTGTCCAAGGACTCACCTCAGATTTCCGTCAACGTCGTATAAAAAGGCCATATTTTTCCTTCAACTCAACACTCAAAACTCAACACTTCCAAAGCTCCATTCCTTCAACTCAAAACTCAACACTCAAAACTCAACACTTCTATACCCCCCATCTTTTCAACTTTAGTCTCAGGGTCTTTCTATCGATCCCAAGTAACTGAGCTGCCATGGTCTTGTTGCCTCCCACAGACTCGAGGACCTTTACCACGTAACGGCGCTCTAGTTCATCCAGCGATACAACTCCCTTCAAGAGGTCATCTTCCATATGAACAGGCTTTTCTTTTCCGCCAATCTTTGTCTGACGCCCCATGGGTAAACCAGAGAGCTCTATGTCGTCCACTGAAATCTCTCCAGAGGTTGTGAATATCACCAGGCGTTCCACATAATTTTCAAGTTCCCTGACATTCCCAGGCCAATGATAGCCCTTGAGTATATCCAGGGCATCCTTGGCGATGGTGAGTCCGGGTCTTCCGTGTTTGAGGGAAAAACGTTTCAAAAAATAGTCTACCAACAAGGGAATGTCCTCTTTCCTATCCCTGAGAGGAGGTGTCTTGAAGGCCACCACGTTCAATCTAAAGAACAGATCCTCTCTAAAGCGCCCTTCCTCCACTGCCTGCCTCAGATCTTTGTTGGTAGCGGCAATAATACGCACATCTACCTTTGTAATCCTATGGCTACCAACCCTTGTGATCTCCTTTTCCTCTACGACCTTTAAGAGTTTTGCCTGGAGATCAAGGTTTATGTTTGCGATCTCGTCTAAAAAAACCGTCCCTCCATTGGCCAATTCAAATTTTCCAAGTTTATTCTCTGTAGCCCCTGTAAAGGCCCCTTTCACATGACCAAAGAGTTCGCTTTCAAACAGAGATGGAACAAGGGTTGAACAGTCTACCGAAATAAAGGGCGCATCTTTTCTAGGGCTCTGCTCGTGGATATACCTTGCCAAAAGCCCCTTACCAGTTCCACTCTCCCCAGTTATGAGCACAGTGCTGTCTGTTTGGGCCACACGTCTGGCTCGTGCCAGAAGATCCAGTAGGGCATTGCTATCACCTACAATCCTCACCTCACCCTCTTTTTTCCGCAGTTCCTCACGTAGATACAGGTTTTCAAGGGCGAGCATCTTTGTTTTCAGTGTCCTCTGAACCACCATTAATAGCTCTTCTGGATCAAAGGGCTTGGGCAGAAAATCGTTTGCACCCAGCCGCATGGCCTCCACTGCATTCTGGATGGTTCCGTATGCAGTGATCATGACAATGGGGATCAGGGTGTCCCTTTGCCTAATATTGGAGATCAGGTCGAGTCCGTTTATATCCGGCATCTTGAGGTCCACCAATACAATGTCAAAATCCGACTCATCCAAGAGCTTAAGCGCCTCTTTACCGGTCTCTGCCTCCATGCACTCATAACCACGTCTACGCAACACCTGAGCGCACCCGTCCCTAATGGCAGGATCATCGTCAACAATAAGGATTCTCTGTGCTGGCATACCTCTACACGCTTCCTGTCTTTGATAAATTTACCGGGATTTCAATGGTAAACTTGGTTCCTCTTCCCTCTTGGCTTTCACAAGAAATCTTTCCGCCGTGCCTCTGAACTATACCCCTGGTAATGGATAATCCAAGGCCAGTCCCTTTTCCTCTCTGTTTCGTGGTAAAAAACGGTTCAAATATCTTATTCTTCAAATCTTCAGGTATCCCATGCCCTGTATCCTCAACTGTAAATCTGATAAAACTGCGCCTGTCTCCCAAACTGAAAGGCCCCTCTTTATACTCTGTTGAAACTAAAATGGTGCCTGGCCCCTCTATGGCCTCAGCGGCATTTATCAAAAGATTCAGGACTATCTGCTCAATTTGCCCCTTATCTCCCATAAAATGTGGAAGTTCATTAGAGAGGTTGAACACCACGTTGATCTCTCTAAACATCCTGTGATCTTCTATCATTGAATACATCTCACGGATCACTTCATTTAGATCCACCGGTGAATAGGCCTTTGACGAAGATCTTCCAAAATTCAATAAGGCCTTCACTATTATCCTACAACGGGTAGCAAGCCTTATGATCTTATCCAGGTTCTCACGCGCTGAGCTACCATCTTTTATGTCTTCCTTCAATAGGTTTGCATAGAGCAAGATACCACCCAGTGGATTATTGATCTCATGGGCTATTTCTCCTGCTATCTTACCCATGGCCGTAAGACGCTCTGATTCAATGAGCTTTATTTCCCAATTTTTTTCACTCGAAAGATCTTTTATAAGAGTCTGATACAGGATTCCCTCACAGGCCGCTACTGGGAGACAGATCACCTCTAACTCCATGCGGGTGCCGTCGGATCGCCTCCCTAGGTACTCTCTCCTTCCAAGTCTGACAGAACCTGAGGGCCACGGAGATATGAAATCTCCCATGGAGCGTCCTACCACATCATCTGGCCTTGAGTATCCAAAGAGGTTCAAAAAGTCCTCATTTGCGAGTATTACACGATCTCCGTCGTGTATAACCCCTGGCTGGTTGATCCTTTTCCAACTCTCGAAGATGTCGTCCGAAAGAAAATCCTTACTCTCGATCATATATTCAAATTATCTGTTATCATTTTATAAGTCAATTATCCCGGATTATGCACTTCAATACAGAGGGAGGACCTGAAGAAAGATAGAAGGTACGCCTCTGACTTTTGTACAGGCAAGCCTTGCTTCTTCCTTCTACCTTCTTCCTTCTTCCTATTTTTTCAGCCAGAACTCAAGCGGAGCAGGTCTGGAATAGTAATAACCCTGGCCCAGGAAATCCTCTCCTTTTCTATTTTGAGGGGTCTTTGCTCTCAAGCGTTCTGGAATGCTCCTAAGAAGGCTGATAAGCTCCTGATTTTCCACGAATTCATAAACAACTCCCAGCCCTAGATCCAGGGCCAGAAGCACCACCGAGTCAAGGACTGAACGAATGGACTCAGAACTGATTGCTCTTTTTACCAGAGAGCCATCTATCTTTACAAAAGAAACGACCTTTTCTTCGGTTAGACGACCAATAAGTTCAAAATTGGCATAGCCCGAGCCAAAATCATCCACTGCAAACTCCATGTTATTTGATTTAAGCTTCTTCACAAAATCGGGCTTTGACAGTTCCTCGTACTCAGTCACTTCCACTACTAACCCCATATTCAATTCCTTGGCCCGAAGGGCAAGTTCCCTGAGCGCCTCCAATACATCCTCAGAACTAAAGGAGCGAGGATATAGGTTTATGAAGATCTTTTTTGCGAATTTCGCTAGATCTCTCAAGCGGGAAAGGAGAGTTTTGAGCACAACGAGATCAAAAGGTTCCTGCAGGTTTTCGCGGGCCACAATAGGAATGAACTCTCCAGCGGAAATGATTTGATCCTTCTCGTCCTTAAGACGCACCAGGCACTCAAACCAGCCAGAGGCCTTGCCAGAGCTGAGCACATGAAGGGGTTGGAGATAGAGAATGACCTCCTGTGCCTCCAAGGCCTCCTGCACAAGCCTTTTGATCTTGAGGTAGCGGTGTACCCGCACGAAAAATTCCTCAAGGTGAGGAGTAAGGTCCTTCACCAGAAGTGGCTTTGGCTCATCCACTATAGCCAGATGTTCCTCAGCAAGGCGAAGGAGTTCCTGAATCTCCTCTACTGAATAACTTTTCAACATCTCTGGATCAATAAGGCCCACGCTAAGGACTGGATTTTTGATCCTTTCAGCGAACTTCTTGGCTAGGGCCTGTGCCGTCTCCTCCAACCAGGAACGGATCCTGGAAAAAGGAAACCTGCTGGTATCCACCAGAAGATATAGATTGCCATCTGTTTCCACCAGACAGACGCCTTCACTATTACCAAAATTTTCCCTGGTACTATGAGACAATTCCAATTTCAGATTGGAAACTTCTTCATGACTCTTTCTCAGTTGTAGGATCGCACGATTCAGAGTAATTACAAACAGTCCTCCCCGCAAAGACTCCTCTTTTATGTAATCCAGGAGGATTTTCACCTTCGAGCTTTCCCATCGGAAGATGAGTTCGCCTAAGAAACTACTGAGCAAAAATAGGTTCTCACATATCATCCGTACCAGTGGAAGGGCCTTTTCTTTGTTCCCATTGAGGTAAAAGGTATAGGCCAGCTTGGCAGCCTCGTGAAGGTCTTTGTGGGTTGAGAGGATCTTGATTCTTAAGTCAGAGGCCCGATAACACATGACCTCAAAAGTAAGGCTGTTTAGCCACCTTCCCAACTTACATCTCTGAGGATTGAATTCCGGCGGCGATTCATTCTCAAACAGAGACCGATAAAAATCTTCAAGCCATAGGACATGGTCGTCTGTGAAAAATCCACTGCCACTACCCAAAACTGTAAGTGCGTCCTCTAGGATGCCCTGGATATAGGCCTCTGCATAAGCTTCTCTAATAATGCCAATAACCTCTGGGATACGCTCTCTGGCACTCGGAGGAAGTTTCTCTCTTATGTTCCAAAGCTCCTCGTGCAGAAACTCGATCATGTCAAAAATGGCCTTTTCGTGGATGCGCAAATTCCAGTGGACCTTAGCCGTGGCCAAATAGTGTCCAAAGATCTCTTCCTTGTCCACATTACTAGCAAGAGCACGCCCCAGAAAATCTGCCTGACGGGAAACAAGCCTTGCAATCATGGTATAAGACCTGAGAAAACTGGAAGCATAAAGGTCCTTAAGTATAGTGATGTAAAATCGTTCGAAGACATCATTCAGTATATCTTTTATATGTTCCGACATTTTATTCTATTGCTACCCCTTTCAAATCACTTGTATCCTCGCACAAACCCGCTCAACTCTGTAGTAACATCCTAATCGCCGTCACATCTCAATCTAGTTTATACTATGCTATTGTCCTCTATAAAAGAGTTGTAAACAACTTAGTTTTATTTTTTTAAATAATCATTTACCAATTCTAAAAAATTTTGCTTCTCTAACTGTGGCGAGTTTCACTTTTTCGACCAGACACGAAAATATCAAATAGAAAGACTCAGAGCCTACACATATTTCGTGCAAGGACTACAATGAAAAAAATGGAATCTCGTTAAGAGAAAAGAGAAAGTTAAATTGGGCTGGTTTAAGCTGGTAGGTTAGATTTTGTGAGTGGAATGTTGGGAAAGATCAACCAATCGAATTGTGAAAATAATTCTTTGTATAAGGGTGTACATCCGCCCTACTAAAACCCTATCAGATCTCCTGACAATCAAATCAATTGAGACGAGCGGGGCATTTTTTACAATACATTTAAACGTGCCAAAATCCAGAGAGCGCTGGCTCAAGGCCTATCCCCTTTATACCATGAATACAATCTTCGTATCCCTTCTTCTAATGAAACTTTATGCCTCCATCCAAGGGAATGCAGTCTTGTTACATCAGTGACCTTGCGCGGGGTTCCATCTGGTTTTGAGAAATTAAAATAGACATCTCCTCTAAATCCAACAATTTCTTTGATCAAATAAGCTAGCTCTTTTATTGATAAATCTTCCCCAGTGCCGATATTTAAATGCGTATTTCTGATCTCCATCTCCCCCATGGCTTTTAGGGAGTCGACTTCTGGCCAGATAAACTTGACTATGTCCTGAAAATCTATCTCTTCCATCAGGAAAACACATGCGTCAGCCATGTCCTCTGACCACAAAAATTCCCGTTTTGGATTACCAGTGCCCCACACCTCTACTCTCGTGTCTTCTATCCCATGCCTTTCAAGGATATTTAAAATCACCTCCTTGGAATCATTGCCGGTAATGCCCTCTATAGGTAACCTATTCAGGTCACTTCTTATTGTATCCCAATCATCGTCTTCTAGGGCCTTTGCAAGATGCATTTTCCTGATTAGTGCTGGCAGTACATGGGACTTTTCCAGGTCAAAATTGTCATTATAGCCATAGAGATTAGTTGGCATGACAGAAATAAAATTTGTCCCATATTGGAGATTATAACTTTCGCACATTTTTATTCCTGCAATTTTTGCAATGGCATAAGGTTCATTCGTGTACTCAAGTGGTGCAGTGAGAAGATATTCTTCCTTAATAGGCTGTGGACAATACCTGGGATAAATACATGTGCTTCCAAGAAAAAGGAGTTTTTTCACATCGTTTACATAGCTTTGATGTATAACATTGTTTTGAATCTGTAGATTTCTATAAATAAATTCCGCTCTATAGACGTTGTTTGCCAGAATTCCCCCGACCTTTGCAGCTGCCAAAAAGACGTATTCTGGTTTTATCTTCTTCAGGAAGTCAGCGACCTCCTGGTGATCTGTCAGATCAACCCTATGATATTCAATAGACGGTAAATTGTGCTCAGAAGGCGATTTTGAATAGACTGTACCAATTACGTTTTTATACCCTTTTTCCAAAAGTTTTCTTACTATGGCGCTTCCAACTAGACCGCTTGCACCGGCCACCAAAATCTTACTGTCTGCGTTCATAAAAAGATGAACCCCCCTTTTAAAAATCCATTTCATAGATCGTTCTGCTCGCAAGTTTTTCGAAAATGCAAGGAAAAAATTGGCGACTTGCTACTAAGATACTTCAACTCTGGGACAACGCAACCAATACCTGTTACGAGCACAGGACTCCGTCAAAGTCGTTGGTAAGGTCCTCAAAAGAATTGCCTACAGTCTATTTTCTTTACACCCCCTATTTTGCAGACATTAGTATAAAGGGCATGATTCCATGATTTGTGGGGGATGATATGCAAATAAAAACAATAGGCAATAGTGGTCAGATCACTTTAGGCAAAAAATACTCTGGCAGGCAGGTCATCGTAGAAGAAATTGAACACGGTGTCTGGCTAATAAAAACTGGACGGTTTGTTCCCGATTCTGAGGCATGGTTATATAAAGGGGATATGCCGTCAAAATTGAACAGGGCAATAAAATGGGCAGAAGATAATCCCCCGGCAGAAACTAATGAGGATTGCGTTGGGAAAGGATACTATCAATACAAGGACCTCACTCAAAACCCTTATATTCTATCAGAATCACAAAAAAAATGCGTGCTGTAGTTTATAGAGATGGTGATTGGATACGTTTTTTGACTTTACATCCCGACCATGACTCCGCCTATTAAGCGTGGAGACTACCGAGGCTTCTACTCAGTCGCCTGTCCCTTATTTTCTCTTATTTTCTTTCTTGGCATGATTTAAGTGGCTTTACTTATGAAGGTATTAGAATGTATTAATTCAAAGGATAGTTTACTTGCTCGTAACACCAGGGGGAAAATTCATTGGCAACGATCATAATTATGTCTGAGGACGGCAAAAACTCTTTTTGAGTATGCATAAGTATAGAATTAAAAGCAAGGATAATCTTATTGAGCCCCTGGATATGCACTGGGATGTCAAATGATGCTTCTACTAGATACCCATGTCCTGGTCTGGTTGGATGAAGGCAGTCCAAGACTTGGGCATAATGCTAGATTATGCAGCTCGAAAGCCTTGCCGAAGATGCAAGGCGGAGGGCAGGCGAGAAGTACTTTAGTACTTCAAGTGCCCGACAACAAAGCAGATTCGGTACAATTGCGAGCCCCTTGTGGGTTCAAGTGCCTGAGATTTAACAACTAAAAAAGGTGCACCTTTTGGGTGAAAGTATTTATCCAAAAAGATGGGGATAACCATTTAATTATTTTGATAAAATCCTTTTCTCAGGCATTAGAAGTGCATAATCTGGGATCATGATCCCCTGTAACATTCGGTTCCTATCCCAATGCCCTTTTGGCAGCCCTCATCCCCTTCACATACCTAATCCCATGGCTTGAGCACCTGAATCTAAGCCTGCTTGTGTTACCCACCAGGTGACCAAATTCCCCTCCTCCTTCCCCTGAAAACGGCATAAGCCTCTTCGAAGGCTCTTCTCCCATCTGCCTTGCCTGCAAGCGTTCATGAATGGAGGTAAACTCTGATTCCTCTGGCAAATTCGCTATCTCTGCCCTCAGAGGCTAAACCCAATTTTCAACTGATAGTCCCTCCACTCTCTCAAACTCTTTTACATTATTGGTCACAAGAATAAGGCCATTTGCACGCGCATGCCCTGCTATCATCATGTCATATGGACCAATCGGTTGCCCTTTTTTATAGAGTTCGGCACGAATGCGTCCAAAATGCCAGGCGGCTTTCTCATCAAAATCTAACACATCGACCAGCGAGATAAATCCCTCAATGTCCACAAGATTACGTTCAACCTGGCTGGAATATTCTGCCCCGAATATCAACTCACCAAGAGTTATAGAGGAAATGCACATCTGTCCTTGATGTTTTTTGAGCCGTGTCCTGACCCCTTCAGGACGTTTTTTCATTATGTAAATAACAATGTTGGTATCAAGCATATATTTCAGCATCATAAAGGATTCCTAGACTGATCATCCTCCTGAGATCTCTGCTCCATAAAATCTTCAGACACACCTGGCGCATCGAACCATTCATCCCATGCCTGACCCTTTGGGACTATTATCCTTTTATTTCCCACTGCAATAATTTCCACTAACTTTACTCTTTCTGGAAAAGCCACAAGTTTAGGCAGGCGAACAGCCTGGCTCCTATTTGTTTTAAATATCTTTGTCTCAACTATTGGCATTTTACTTTCTCCAGAGGATGGAATTATTGATTCTAACTTCTGATTTGAAAATAAAAATTCACAAGGGGATATGTCAAGCGTATATCCCAATATTTATATCACGTATCCCAAAACGTCAGTAAGCTACCCAGGATATTTCGCCTGTCTCCCTTTTTTTACTACTTTTTTTACAGGAACAGAGCCAGCTACCAGCAAAAACGATTCCACCCGTACCTTGAACAACAAAAAAGCCCCGCAACAACTCCTCCATGAAGGAAGGAATCTTGCGGGGCAGATTTCGATAAAATCGCCTTTTCTATTCGACCAGTTCTAATAAATATCTGCCATATTGGGTCTTTTGCAGAGATGTGGCAAGCCTTTTTAGTTGTTCTCTATCTATCCATCCATTTCTATACGCTATTTCCTCAATACAGCCAATCATGAGTCCGGTTTTATTCTCTATCGTAGCCACAAATTCTCCTGCCTCCAGGAAACTATCATGAGTTCCAGCATCAAACCAAGCAAAACCTCTTCCTAAAAGCTTAACCTTCAATTTATCTTGTTTTAAATACTCTTCGATAACAGATGTTATCTCTAGTTCTCCTCTAACTGATGGTTTTACTTTTTTGGCTATCTGCACGGCTTTATTATCAAAAAAATACATACCGACAACAGCATAGTTCGACTTTGGTCTCTTTGGTTTCTCTTCCAAAGATAAAACATTTCCATTGTCATCAAATTCAACAACCCCAAACCTTTCAGGATCTTTTACATAATAACCAAAAACATATGCCCCACCTCTTTTTTCAATTTCTATTTTTGCATCTGCCATATGTCTTACCAAGTCATGGCCAAAGAAAATATTGTCACCCAACATGTAACAGATACCATTTTCACTTACAAAATCTTCTGCCAATACTAATCCTTCAGCCAGACCGTTTGGCTCTTCTTGAATTCGATAATGGATATTCATCCCTAAATGCGATCCATCACCAAATAATTTTCTAAAATCCGTCAAATCACCAGGATTCACAATAAAAATGACATCCTTCATACCAAGCAGCATTATTAGAGATAAAGGGTAGTAAATCATCGGTTTATTATAAATAGGAAGAAAATGCTTATTAATTGGAATTGTCACTGGATATAATCTAGTTCCATTGCCACCTGCTAATATGATTGCTTTCATTTTCTTTCCTCAATTTAAGTACTCTTTTAAACTGGCTTAACTCCGATAGAATACTATTTTTTAATAAGTTCTATGCTCTTTATTTGGAACCTAAAATTTTCTCTTTTTCCAGATTGGGATGTTCATGGGAATGATTGAAACTTAATGTTTCTTGTTTGAGGCCAGCCAAACGGGGTCTACAAAATCGCACTGAGGTTTATAACCGTCTATGATCTCAAACATTAAATTCCTTACAGCTTCAAGCTCAAAATTACTGCAGGCTTTTTCTAGGGAATCAAGCTGTCTTTTTAGTTCTGGCCATGGGTAATATTTTTCCTCTGCTTTTTTTATCATGGGGTGCTCAGTAGCAACGGCGTTGTCACTAATTAAAAGTTCTTCATATAATTTTTCGCCAGGACGAAGTCCTGTAAATACAATTTCAATATCTCCGTCTGGATTGTCTTCATCTCGAACAGTAAAGCCACTTAGACGAATCATCTTTTTAGCAAGGTCTAAAATTTTTACAGGCTCTCCCATGTCGAGCACAAAAACCTCTCCCCCCTCTCCCATAGCGCTGGCTTGCAACACCAGTTCCACTGCCTCTGGAATGGTCATAAAATAACGAGTAATTTCTGGATGAGTTACTGTTACAGGCCCACCTTTCAAAATCTGCTGCCGAAACAAAGGCACTACTGATCCTGAGGAGTTAAGCACATTTCCAAAACGTACCATGGTAAATTTGGTTCCATTCCCATCGGCTGCCAACCCCTGCAGCACCAACTCTGCCATTCGCTTGCTGGCCCCCATAATATTGGTAGGTCGTACTGCTTTATCTGTTGATATCAAAACGAATGTCTCCACATTACAATTTAAAGCAGCAAGTGCAGTTTTCATGGTGCCGAAAACATTGTTCCTAATTCCCTCTATTGGATTATATTCCACAAGAGGCACATGTTTATAAGCAGCAGCATGATAAATCGTATTCACATCAAAAACTGAGAGTACCTTTTCTACCCTTTGTTCTCTGCACACAGAGCCGAGAATGGGTATTATTTCTACCTTTCCTTTGTATTTATTTTGTAACTCTCTATCAATGTGATAAAGGGCATATTCTGATCTTTCAAAAAGAATAAGTCGCTTTGGTTCCAAACGGACAATCTGCCGACATAGTTCTGACCCAATAGAGCCTCCTGCACCAGTAACCATAACTGATTTTCCGGATATGCAGGAACGTAATAGATCAAACCTAGGAGGAATTGGATCTCGACCCAAAAGATCTTCAATTGCTACATCCTGAATATCACCAATCCCAACTTTATTCGAAACCAATTTATCCAGGAATGGAAGTCTCTTTACTTCAACAGGAAAAGGTTCAAGCCAATTCAATATTTCCTTCACTCTGCTTTTGCTAGCCGAGGGCATGGCAAGCAGGACCATTTCAGGAGAATGTTTACGAAGCAATTCCGGAAGCTTATTGGGATTAAATATTTTAATGCCATTTAGCTGCCTACCATGTAATGTTGGGTTATCATCTATAAAGGCAACTGGAACGAATTCATTAGATAAATTGAAGGCGGTGCTTATCTGCGCCCCTGATGACCCAGCCCCATAAATGACTACTTTTTTAGCAGAATTGGATTTTGGCCTACAAACAGAACAATAACAATAACGAATAAGTAAACGCGTACTGCATAGTAAAGGAAGCGCAAGAGTGAAAAATAAAAGAGGTACCGTACGCGGAAAACCTCCCCAGCCTCTGAACAAAACCAACCCGCACAAAATTAGGCTAGCAACAAAAGTGGCCTTAAAAATTGCCCATATCGTATCGAGACTGGCGTAACGAACGACCGCAGAATAAAGACCAATAACCATAAACGCTGGGAAACATAAAACTGGCAACAAAAGAAAAAGCCATGAATATTCATTTAGCATAGGGGGCCATGGACTCCCCAAACGAATTGCAATTGCCCCCCAAAGAGAAAAATCTATCAAAATGAAATCCAACAATAATAAAATTATCCGCTTCTTATACGTTGAATAGTTAATAATCTGTTTGAAAACTCTTTTAAATAATTCAAGCATGATCTTTGTTTAAATAAAGGAATACTGTAGCTAGGTTTTGTTGTTCACGTGATTGGGAATCTATAAAAAGGAAGGGAGAAAAAGATGTACTACAAAGTAAATCCCCATCTCCAATGACGACACAATAGATTTAATAAAATTCTATTAAACTCTTGTGGCTTTAAACGCCGTATTCTTTTCGAATTTAACTAAAATTTATAGGAATATTTTCTAATAATTTGCCAGCTATCGATACTTAAATAGGAAGCGTTTTCAAGGCCAATTTCATATTGTAAAACACACGAGGTAAAAAACTCTATCGCCCTTATTTTTCACTGTATGCCTCACTCCACCGGGAACTTCAACAACTTTATAATCCTCCTCCACCACAAACTGTTCCCTATTTCTCAAGGTTTCCAGGGTAATTTCTGCTAAACCTCTTCCACCCAACACGCAGATTATTTCAGTTTCATCATGAACATGATCTCCTCTTTTAGCACCGGGATTCATGCTAACAACATGAAGCCTGTTCACAGAAAGTTTTTCAAAAAAGACAGAAAAACCGCGTTCGTCAAATATCTCTTTTAGTTTCAACGCCATAAAAATGATATCAAGTCTTTTTCAATATGGACCAAATAGTACGGATAATTAAAGAGAAATCGACTATTATAGAACGATTCTCAACATATCTAACATAATATTCTAGCTTTTTGGGCAGAATTTCATTAATATAAAAAGCCTGTAGATCAGAAGCTCCTTTGAGCAGATCATTTTCATTTCTAAACTCCAACGAAGCATAATCCGTAATCCCAGGAGGAACAGATAAGACGATTTTCTTCATTTCTTCCGGATAATGCTCTACATACTCAGGCACTTCCGGTCGCGGCCCCACCAGACTCATCTCCCCCTTTAGAACATTAATAAGTTGCGGCAATTCGTCGAGTTTGTATTTTCTGAGAATTCTACCGCACCTGGTGATCCGAGCATCACCGCTCACCGTAATTTTGGCTCCCTTTTTTTCAGCATCTTTCACCATTGTCCTGAATTTTAAGACATTAAAAGGTTTACCGTACTGACCAATACGTTTTTGTCGAAAAAATACCGGACCTGGGCTGTCCAATTTTATCCAACAAGCAATAATCCCAAAGAATGGAAGGAGGAATAAAAATCCAGGAACAGTAAAAAATAAATCAAAACAGCGTTTAAACCTCATAGCGAATATTTTGTTAAAATTGCATTCACCGTATTTATCACTCTCTCCACATCTGAGTCTCTCATCCTAGGATAAATTGGAAGGCTTACTGCTCGCCGGTAAACATCATAGGCCACAGGGAAATCATCAGGCTTTAATTTGTAACGCTCACGCCAGTATGGATGTAAATGAAGCGGGATAAAGTGGACACTTGTGCCAATGCCAGCCTCAGCCATCAGCTCTATGAAGCGGTCACGGGATATGGTAAGATTTTCCAATTCAAGTTGGATGACGTAAAGATGCCAGGCATGAATGTCTTCTGGCCTAGCTACAACTGGAGGCCTTAATGGCAGCCCCTTGAAAGCAGCAGAATATTGTTCAGCAATCCATTGACGGCGCCTTTGAAAATCATAGGCTTTTTTCAATTGATGTATGCCAATGGCCGCGGCAATGTCAGTCATATTATACTTATAGCCAGGCGCAACTACTTCATAGTACCAGGAAGGTTTATTAGCTGTATAACGGTCGAATACGTCTTTATTTATCCCATGAAGGCGCATGGTCTTGATCCTTGCAGCATAGGCTTCATTATCCGTAACAACCATTCCACCTTCGCCTGTGGTGATTGGTTTGGTTACGTAAAAACTAAAAACAGTTAGATCTCCAAGTGAACCTACCATCTTTCCTCGATAGGTAGTGGGAAGCGCGTGGGCAGCGTCTTCCACCACAGCAACTCCAACTCGGCGGCAAATTTCCAATATGGGATCCATGTCACAGGCTTGTCCACCAAAATGAACTGGAATTACTGCCTTAATTCCGTCTATAGAGACTAATGCTTTCTCAAGCTCTGTCGGATCTATGTTAAACGTACCCGCCTCTATATCTACAAAAATCGGCTCAGCATCGAGATACCGAATCACCTCAGCAGTAGCAGTGAAAGTGTACGGTGTGGTAACAACTTTATCCCCTGGCCCTACACCAATGGCTTCCAGGGCAAGATGAAGACCAGCCGTGGCCGAGTTAACCGCCAAGGCATGTTTGGCTACAACAAATGCTGCAAAATCCTTTTCGAATTCTGCCGTCTTATGTCCCGTAGTTAGCCAGCCAGAATGTAGAACTTCACTAACTTCAGCGAATTCGTCTGGGCCGATTAAAGGGAGTGCGAAAGGGAGGAAATTACTCATGGTGTATTGTCATATAATCTTTGCCTTAATAAATCAAGCTATGTGTTTTATAGAAGTTCACGATATGAGCTGTAGATATTAGACTGGTTTCTTCTCAAAAAATCCTCAATTTTATGGACATAACTTTGATCAATTTGCGAATGGGTAGGCAAGTTAATGATATGCCCTGAAATTTTTTCTGCAATGAAATTCTCTCCCCACTTGTAATGCCAATATTGGAGATTTTCAGTTATGGGATGTATAGGGGAGATAAACCAATCTCCAAGTTCGATCTTTTCTTTCTCTGCCTTCTTAAAAAAAAAATATCTATTTTTAACAAGAAGAGGAAACTTTAGGTAGGTGTGCTCTGCATAAATGGGTTCGTGAGGTGGCTCAATCCCGAATTTTTTAAGAATAGCTTTGTACAGTTCGGCTATATTTTTCCTGTGGAAAACAAGATCGCCAATTTTTTTTAATTCTTCTATACCTTTTCTAGCTTGAACTGTAGAAAAAACCTTCTCAAAATCTTCTGGTTTAACAGGTGCTTCAAGTTCTTCTCCTTGGGAAGAACCCAAGATCAAATTATACTTGCTCAACCATCTATAGGTTTTTAAAGCAAACCAGTAGGTGTTGGTGTTAAAGAAGTGTTTCTTAATAAAAATCAAAAAATTTAATGTAATTTTATCCTTTAGGGAAGGCTCTGCAAAATCATTCTCCAAAACATTCAGCTTCTCAGCCAACTCCTTCCTTTTAGTCACAGCAATACCCCCCAAACCAGTTGAAAATGGCTTATTCCACTGAGTTGAGAAAAAGGCCGCATCTGCTATTGTGCCATTAGGCTTGCCTTTATAGAAACCTCCAAAACCATGTGCACAATCTTCTATAACAAAAAGGTCATATTTTTTTGCTATCTCAAGAATGTGCTCCAAATCAGCCGACAACCCAAAGGTATTTTGTGCCAAAATAGCCTTTGTTTTAGGGGTTATTTTTTCCTCTATTTTATTCGGGTCCAAATTATATGTTTTGGGGTCAATATCCACATAAATAGGTTTAGCAGAAAGATAAATTATTGGATTTACTGTAGCCACACAGGTGAATGCAGGGAGGATGACCTCATCTCCCTTTTTGATACCTATAGCTTTTAAGATAGCATATAATGCAACGCGGCCTTTCCAGAAGAGAAAGATATTTTTTGCATTTATACCTAAGTATTCAGCAATTTTCAATTTAAACGCGCGTTGGTATGTATTTTGAAATTTGATAGTCATAAATTGACCTTAACTAGCAGACCTACCGAATTTTCAACAATTAGTGACAACAACTAAAGTCTTTAATCAAATACTTCCTAATCTTTTTATATTGTTCAATTCCCAATGCCTTTTTTAAAATACTTCTTAATCGATAATGGACGAGCAACCTCACTCTATATGATGAGGAGAAATTAACTATTGCAGAAAAATCTTCTAAAGAAGTTCTGGCATGAATTGATATTCGAGAAATTACCTTATTATTCCTATTCCATCCTGGTCTTGAAGTAGCAATAATTTTGTAACCACTTTCAAAAGCCAGATCTATAATTCTTTTATTATACTCACCACCTGGAATGGAGACACTAATTATCTCTTTACCCAATATATCTTCAAGCTTACATTTTGAATCATAAAATTCTTTATATATCTCAAAATTAGAAAGCTTAGTTAAATACCTATGTGTAACAGTATGGGATCCAATTTCCATTCCATATTGTGCCATCTCCTTCAACCAGGATTCAGTTAAAAAGCCTTTTTTTCCAAGCCAGCCTGTAGTAATAAAAAAAGTTGCTTTAACGCTATATTTACTTAATATAGAAAACACTATCTTATAATCACTCGCCCATCCATCATCAAAAGTAAGAGAAACAAATTTAGCTGAATAAGTATTTTTTGATTTCTTACATAAATTATAAATAGTCTCTAAGGGGAGCGATTTGTCAATTATAGTAGTTAGATATCTTTCAAAACTCTCTTTTGTTACATCAATTAATTCTGAGTTTTTATCATTAACAATTCTATGAAATAAGAGGGAAATAAACATAAGATCTTCTAATTATTTCGTATAATTTTTCTATACTTTTAATTTGCTCTTAAATGAAAGAATATTTCTATAAATCTTTTCAGCAATTAATGCCTTCTTGGACCTCCAAACTATTTTTCCATACTTATGGGATTTACCTCCAAAGCTAGCCTTAAATTTGTCTATAGATGGAATACCTTTCCCACCCAAATCATATAATTTCAAGCCATGGTTAACGGCAAATTTTATCACATTCCACTGAATAAAATTATTAGCACCTGTTTTATATGCTTCTGGCAAGGATGCTCCACTTAAAAAGTGGATTTCCGAATCATCATAAATAAAAAAACCCATAGCTATCACTTCATCATTCAATACAGAAGATAGAATTAAAACCCTATTTTCTGGCATAAGATTTTTTACTATACTTTTGTATAATGATAAAGGATGCGGCGGAAGTGAATTGGATTTTGCAAAAACTATTTTTAACATTTCATAAAACATCTCTATTTCAGATACATTGCCCTCCCCTTTGACCAATTTCACTCCCTTTTTTTCCGCTTTTCTTACCATATTCCTACTTCTTCCTTCCATCGTCTTCCACATCGTATCAAGATCATCTTTAATCTCTAAAATAAACGTCTCAGGAAATTTAATTTCATATCCTTTTTTATTACCAATTTTTTTTACTAATAAATCGTCCCGAAATCTACGCTCTATATAGGAAAAACCATCTTTTATCAAAAAACGATTCTGCATTTCAATAATCTTGACTTTAAAGGTATCATCTACTTCTTTCAGCCACACAGGTTCCAAATGAGGCGTGAAACATCCTGGTAATGGAGCCCCTGCCAATCTAAACGCTCCAGCTTTTTGAGCAGTTAAAAATATACTTAGACAAACAGGAATTTCTTCAAATTTTGTCAACAATCCAATACTTTTAAATCCCAATCCTTCTTCAATTGCCTTTAACCAGGATGAATGGAGAAAAAGGTCTGGGTATGTTATGTAATCATAATAGTTAGTTATATCAATGACCTCTGTCTCAATAAAATTTTCTACACACATAGTTGATGATTTCCAGTGAATTATATTATTTTAAAACTAATACTAAAAAAATAGTGCTTTTATAAAAACATATAATTTTAAATACAAAATCTAATAATTCTTCCATGCAAAAATACGTTTACCCGTTAATAATTTAATAATTGCGCAACTACTTGCCAGATTTGCAAGCAAGAAGGAATAAACGATTTTCCCAATTTTATAAACAAACAGTTGTTTATTCTTAGTTTCTCCATAGTAACCCAGTATAACAAAAAAATAAAAAAGAAATTGCAAACAAAATAATACACTATATAACATACCAAACTTTATTAGTATTAAGTTTATAAGCAATAGTAAACCCATGAAAAAACCTGTGAACCAGCGAAAGATCCTATGAGAAAAAAGAACCCAAATAGTTATCCATTTTTTCTTTTTTATTAACACTGGCAAATAGGAAAACATATCGCCCATACTTCTCAATGTGGTCCTTAATCGTTTCCTAAAATGATTTTTTGGTCCTTGAATAGCAAAATCATAGGCCTTAGCGTCTTGTGCATAAAAAATCTTATATCCTTTAGCAACAGTCGAAAGAGTCAATATATTATCTATATCACTGTGAGATGGAATTTTCTCATAAAGTTCATGTCTAATAAAAAAACATCCCCCTGAGGCAAAAGGAAGGATACCTAAACATGACTCCCAATACCTCATCTTTTTTTCAATTATCCAATAAATGTTTTCAGACCTACCAATTTCGTCTTTATAATAAAAAGTAAATTCTCCAGCTCCACATCCATATCTATTACTTTTAAACCACTTAATGCCATTTTTTATAAAATCCTTTTCAAATATTGTTTCAGCATCAGTAAAAAGTAATATTTCTCCTTTCACGACTTCTACGGAATCATTATGGACGGAGGCCTTACCTCTATTCTCCTTAAAAGCAAGCAGCTTAATCCCTTTTTTCTTGTACCTTTGCGCAATTTCTACTGTCTTATCACTTGAGCCATCTGAGGCAATAATTATCTCGATCTTGCCACTCGGATAATTCTGTTCTAGAAGGTTTTCAATTCTTCTAGCAATAACCTTTTCTTCATTATAGGCAGCAACAATGACAGAAACAGACGGAAGTTCTAAAACTGAATTATGGCATGTTTCCCTCATGATGTAATTGCGTGGTTGAAAAAATCTAACTATTTTGCTTAAGCAAAAAAGCCCAAGTGGGAAAATAAACCATGTGTAAACTATAAGACTGGCGATTATCCAATAAATTACGACGAGAAAAGATTCCATTCTTTTTCTTTATCTGTTTATGTTTATTAGCCTTTCATATATTTTCCTTGCAATACCTCCAACCCAATTAGCCCTCCAGATATTAGTATAACAATCCCTATATGGTCGAAATGCCATTTTAAATTTTTCTATTCCATGGATTCCACTTCCGCCGCCAAGATCATATAATATATATTCTGCTCTTAGCCCATCTTTTATAATTTCCCATTGTAACAAATTGTTAGCTCCAAGCTGACGAAATGCTCGCAGTGAACCAGCGCTATGGTAATTCATCCAATTCTTATATTTAAGTATGAAAGCCATAGCAATCCACTTTCCGTTATATTCTGCTCCGTAAAGAGAAGCGTATTCAGAATTTACTTTAAAAATACTTTCGTAGAATTTTTTTGGGAAAACAGGTTTTCTTCCATGTCGTCTATGAACTTCTTCCAACATTTCATAAAAAGTATCTAATTCCTTTTCAGGATTATGAATTAAGTGAACATTGACCCCACTTTTTATTGCCTTTCTAATGGCTGTTCGTGCGCGCCCTTCAAAGCTTTTCCATAAATCCTCCTGAGTTCGGTCAAGAGAAAGGATCAAGGTTTCTGGTTTGGAAACTTTCCATGACGAATCAATAGCAATATCCAAAGAATATGGAAAAGTTATATCAATATAGTCCGCTTTTAATTCTCTAGAAACATAATTATATAAAGCTGCCAATATCTGGGAAACAGTTATCCCATCCATCAATAAAGGTCCGCAATAATGCGTTGCTGTTTGACGAAGAGGAGAACCAACAAGAGTTAATCCTGCCTTTTTCCGAATCCACACAGGAACCACTCCTACAGTCATACCATTATCTAAAAATTGGAGTAAATACCCTTTAACTCCAAAGGTCTTCTCAATCACCCGACACCAAAATGATGTATGAAATAGGGTAGCTCCTGGATATTGCTCAACTAAAGCGTCCCACTCATCCGAAGCACTAATTTCTAACTTTTCTAACTTAATCATTGTTCACCTTACCAATAAGATAATTGACAATTGCCTTTGCCTGTTTCTCTCTTGTATGCTTCTGTATGAAACGATAGCCTCCTTCAATAAGACTGTGACGGAGCTTGTGATCACTTAAAATCCTTGTAATTCCATTTTTAAGTTCATTAACGGAATTTGCTGGAACCATAAGCCCGTTAACCTCATTTTCTATTATATCAGGTATGCCACCAACATTAGTGGTAAGGATAGGAACTCCATATGCCATAGCCTCTAGCAATACCTTGGGAATACCCTCGGACATAGACGGGAGGACACACAGATCTGAGGCAATAAATAATTGTTTAAGCCTGTTTCTATTGCCTATAAAACCATGGAATTTTACATTTTCTCCTATCCCAAGTTGCCGGCAAATTGTCTCTAATTTAGTCCGATAATATCCATCTCCAATGATATTCAGCTTAATATCAAATGGATATTTTTCTTGGCAAATCTCAGCTATAGCTTGTAGCAAAATATGAACGCCTTTGTTTTCTGTTAAAAATCCAACATATATTATCTTGGCTTCATCTAACATGCCACCTTGTGGCTTTTTATAAATTATATCTTTATTTGAAATCAAAGAGGTGAAATAAGGATAAATGTGTCTTCCAGGTGCTGAAAGTCTTATTATATCTTCGTTTCCAGTTGCAAGAACTATGAGACCTCTATCCATGAAATATTGGTCCAAGCTTTCAAAAAAACGTGCCAAACAAACTGCAGCCCATCTTTTAAAGCCATTATATTTATTCCGAACTACTTCTACCTGATTACCACCGATATATAGGAGATGTATTTTTTTATATTTTCTTGCCTTCATTATGGCTATAAAACCTAAGAAATCATCATGCATCACCATAACAGCATCTGATCTCTTAATTTCTCTATCTAAAATAAATAATAGTTTTGGCAAAATTAATGGTAATTTTTTAATAAAATCTACAACACCGATAAAGCCAGGAAGCTCAATTAATTCTACCCCTTTGGGCATTTCAATAGCAATATTTATATCTATCTTATTATTTAAAAGTGGCAGCGCCATTCGAACCTGTTCAAAATCCGGAAGAAATGACGAGAAAAAAGTATTAAATGGTGACATAGTGAAATATTTATTACCAGTTTTCCATACAGGATCACTTCCAATAACTAAAAGCTGGCCTTTCTTCTTACTCATAGAATTCCTACTAAAACTTTAGCACAGTATTCCAGATGCCTTAAGGATAAATCCTGGTGAATCGGTAATAATAATAAATGGTTATTCCAATAATAAGCACGAGGGAAATTCTTTTTTTCTATATCAGGAAATTCATTAGCTGGCCACTGGTCCACCCCTATTCCCTTTCCGCGCATGGCTGTGCAAACATTTCTGGCATCCTCAACAAGAATAGGTAAACCTTGAGGGACCGCTCCATCTGGAAGTTTTGGAAAAGGAAATGAAATTTGTGGAATATCATTGAGCTTATTCGCAAGCCAATAATAATTTTCTCTACGAATCTTTGCAATTTTTTTAAAATTTATATGTGCCAAAGTTTTAGCGGTTGTATAACTAATCTCCGGTATGGAATCATTATTTAAAATTTTTGAATAAAAAACTTGTTCTGTTGAGGCAACTTTACCTCTTAATGCGTCTTTAATCTTTAGTGTATTGGGCCATCCTGCCCAAAATGCAGCCTTATCAAAAAACATAACCAGTGATTTCTTTTTGGAAGTATTTCGTAATTTAATTTTTGGGGTCACTTGTAATCGACTCTTCAAAGCAGTCTTATTAACAACCAATATCCCACCATCTGGAACGGGCAACTGTTTTCGTAAGCTATAAATAGAAAAAACTCCCGTGCACCCCATTGGCCTTCTTGTTTCAGGATCAGGCAATGCGTGAGCGCAATCTTCTATAAGGATTAGCCCCAATTGGTCACATAAAAGTTTAATTGATGAGAGAGGCTGGGGTATACCAAAATAATGAATAATAAAAAATAAATCCCCCTCCTTAAGAACATTTTTGTTAATTATGGGCTCAAGATGTTTCCCTACATCATAAAATTTTATTTTAATTCCTAATTTTTTAAAAGGGGTAAGTACACTTCGGCAGCAATAGCCAGGTATATGAGCCGTTTCAGGTAATTTTTCGAGGAGCCTTAAACCAAAATACAGTGCTTCACGACCACAAGTAAAAATGGCCTGATTACCTGACAAAAATGGGAAAGGCTGGGGGAGTGTGTCTTGCCGTATAGATTCACCCTTCCCCCAGCCCCGCAGTACGGGCACGCCAGGAATTAACATGGCAATCCGCTTACATCGTCCTTCAGGACCTTCTGAACCTCATCGATAATTCTTTCAGCAGCCCTGCCATCTCCCAAAGGATTAGTCCACGTTCTAGCAACTGAAAGCATTTTTTCAACTGCAGCTTTCACGGTTCTTGGATTTGTTCCCGCAATCACATTTGCTCCAACCAATACTGTTTCAGGACGTTCAGTGTTTTCACGTAGAGTAACACACGGGACTTCCAGTATGCAGGCCTCTTCTTGCAGACCGCCAGAATCAGTTAAAACAACCGCACATTGCTCCAACAACACTAGCATATCCAAATAACCTAGCGGCTCAATTATTCGCAAACCTTTAATAGAATCAAGCCGCTCTGTTAAACCGAACTCCTTTAGACGTTTCCCAGTGCGAGGATGCAAAGGAAAGATGATCTCTTTTTTGAAGAAACGAATTACAAGCTTGATACATTCAATCAAGTCGGCCAATATGTATGGATTGTCAACATTTTCTTCTCGGTGAATAGTCATCAAAAAATAGCTATTGTTTTTCAATCCGAGGTCTAGAAGAATTGTGGATTTTGATCGAGCAATTTTTATGTTTTGCATCACTGCATCTACAATAGTATTTCCTGTTACAATAATCTTTCCTCTTACATTATCTTTACGCAAATTTTGCGCTGTTTCTTCTGTTGGCGCAAAAAGTAGTTCTGAGATGTGGTCCATAATAACACGATTATGCTCTTCCGGCATCCGCCAATCATTACTACGAAGCCCGGATTCAACATGACCAATTATACAATGCAATTTTCTGGCTGCTAAGGCCCCTGCCAAATTTGTATTAGCGTCACCACAAACTAGCACAACCCGTGGCCGTTCCTCCATCAAAAGTTTTTCAATTCCCATCAACATCATGCCTGTCTTTGCCCCGTGCGTTACATATTCCCTGATATGTTTAAGATGGTGCTTAGGAAGCTTTAATCCTAAATCGCGAAAAAATACATTATCCATTTCAGGAGAATAGTGTTGCCCAGTATGGAGGACGAAATGCTCCAATCCCCTGTGCTCACATTCCCTGATTAAGGGAGACATTTTAATTATTCCTGGGCGGGTCCCAACTATTATACATACTATATTTCTGCTGTTATTAATTAGCAGTTTATTATTAGTCATTCAATCTCTCCTGCTGCGATTTGCAAAAAACTGATGACTGGCTTATGAACAATACTCCAATCAAATTTCTCTACCCTCTTTTTCGCATTTCTACCCAAACGCAGGGCTAGCCTTTTATCAAGGTAAACTTTTTTAATACAATTACACAATTCATTCGGATTGCCTGGAGTAAATAATAAAGCATCTACTTCATGCCTTAAAATGCGTCTAATACCTGGCAAATCAGTTGCTATAATAGGCTTACCTATAAACATATATTCAAAAACTTTAATTGGGTATATCCAACGCAATTCTGGAGTATCTGGAAAGGGAAACAGACAGGTGTCAGCTTGATTAAGCTCTTCCAATACGCGCCTATGATCCAGTTCTCCTAGTAGTTTAATATTAGTGAGGTTATATTTTGACACAGTTTCCCCCAAAAATTTTCTGGCGCTATCAGGGCACTCACCGATTAAAATAAATTGGATTATCGGTATGTCCTTTTGAAGTAGGCAGCATGCGTCAAGGATTAGTTTTAAACCTCTTTCAATACTAACGTGCCCCACATAGATGACCTTGAATGATTCCTTGAAGCCCTTTCGTATTTCATTTTCAGCTCTCTTCATCAACGATAGGTCGCAACCATTGGTTATTTCAATTATTTTTGTTCTGTTAATGTTATACTCCGCTATCGAATCAGGATGTAACGCCAACACGATGCAATCTGCCAACTTTAAAATCCTTTTAACTAGACAATGAAGAATTATACAATACCAATATCTGAGCTTCCCATCCAAATTTTTCGCTTTTTTATTTATTTCTATTTGTAGTCGTGGGTGATCCCAAATGTCTGCAATCCATTTGTAACCAAGAAATTTCAGCAGATAGCCAGTAATAATTGATATACTATGATAAGTAGTATAAATGACAATCTGCCTCTTACCTTTTTGGGAGTAACTCCTTGTATACTTCAATATGTACCAAATAGACCAAAATGGCAATAGAAATTCGTCTAAGTGCCAATGACTCCCAGGGCACACTTTACAAGTTTTTGCATAACGGGCCACCTCTTTAGCAATAGGCGCATTAGATAGGAAGACAGTTTTAAAATTCTTTGCTATACATAAGGCCCTTTGATATTGAGTTCTGTTTGGCCCATGACTAATAGTAGGACAAATAAAAAAAATCATGATACATTAATATTCTTGGGAACCTCTAGGAATTCATTTTTTTATAAATTTGCCTAAAAAGATATCCTACAACTCTCTGTACATCACTATGAGATTAACTTTTTCGTCTACGATTTATTATTTTCAGGCCTCATTTTATTTTAGCTGAGGCCTACCTGAGAAGGTATCCTAACATGTTACCCCACTCTGGATACTAGTAGATTATATCGATCCAGGTTGTAGGGTAAATTCCTTAATCCTATTTTGATCCAAGCTCGTGCTAACCCTATGGTTCGGATAATCAGGGTCCCCGCTCTTTGAAACTGGACTCCAAATACATGTTCCATTCTGGAACGTATCCTAGATTTCGTCCGGTTCCCTCGCTTCTCTTTTTGGGTCAGTTTGTCATAGCGACAGCCTTTCCGCTGAATGTGTTCTTTGAATCCATTGAGGCACAAATACAAAAGATTCTTCCTGCTTCTATAGGCAGAGTCAGCCCATACCTTGCGGCTTGTGTTATGATCATGCAAAATATCCTTTAAGACTTGACCGTCATGTACAGAGGCATCTGTCGCTACAAACTTCCTGATGAACTTATGCTCTACATCTATGGAAACATGGTTTTTGTACCCAAAATATGCTTTCCCATGCTTTCTTGTCCAGCGAGCCTCTGTGTCCTTTTGCCTACGTTGGGCAAAAGATCCAACAAAACACCAGCCTCTTTGAGCTGTTCCCTAAAGAGCCAAATAGTTTTGGCATCTGGCACTCGGTGTCCTATGCCAGGTTTAAAAATCTCATAAATGAAAAACGGTCCACTATCTGTGCCTCTGTAGCATCATCGGAAAGATTATACAGAGATTGTAAAATCAAAATTTTGGACATAAGTACTACATCAAATGGCTTACGCCCTGCATTTGATTTCCGATTTTTCTTCCTGATCTTTTCCAATATGGGCCTAAACATTTCCCAATCTATCACTTCATTAAGCCGTTTTAATGGATCACCATTTTCATCAATCTTGCTCACCCTTGTATGCAAATCAAACATACCTATCTGCTTAATTTAACTACCCCTGAAATCTTGTATTTCCAGGTGATTATTATAAATTCAATGCCAGATCTTTACATTAAATTTTTAGAGGTACCTATTTTATTTTTCCAACCCTCGCAACTTTTCAAGGTAAGATTGAGAAAAAAGGATAGTTAGTAAAATATCCCTTAAAACCATCGAGGTTTACCACCTCTCCCAATCATTCCATCTAACACACCCTGAATAACAGCTTTTCTCTCCGCTTTACTACAAATAATAGTTCTCACGGAACGATAAAAATGAAATGGCAAAAAGGCCACCCAATGCCACAGTTTTGCATGTTTCCGGTAAAAAATAAGTTTATTCCTAAAAATTAAATACAACTGCAATGATGAGCCTTTAGTTAGTCGTTCCGTGGAACTTGAAACCTTATGCCATATCTTTGATCCGGGCACATAAACTACCCTAAAGCCAGCTATACGGGCACGAAAACAAAAGTCGACTTCTTCGCAATATGCAAAATAATCTGCATCAAGCAATCCTATTTTTTCAATACATTTACGGCTTATCATTAATGCAGCTCCAGTAAGATAAGCACAATCTCGCGCCATATTATACTGGCCATTATCCTTCTGTCCTCCACCAACTGGCCCAAAACGTCCTGTTATCATTGATAACTGGCAACCTGCAGATTGAAATTTATCAGGATGGGAATACAAAAAAATTTTAGGACCAACGATGCCAACATTATCGTTGGCAGCCATATATTCAATCAGAGGTTTTAAAAAATCGGGATTTACTACTGTATCATTATTTAACAGCATGATATACTCTGCACCCTTAGCTAGAGCATAGCTAATACCTACATTGTTTCCACCTGCAAAGCCAAGATTTTCTTTATTTTTTATCCAATGGATCGCACTCCAACTAGACCATTTCTGTCTAAGCCTTTCATACGAGCTATCCTTAGAATCATTATCCACAAGAACGATAAATCCTCCATACAGATCTGCTCTATGCAAGGAACTTAGGCACTCATCTGTATCCTCAAAGTTGTTCCAATTAAGTATGATTATAGCCAAAGTCATGATAATAACACCCACAATTTATAAAAACCTAAAACAGGTATTAAAGCGCAGGGAATAGAAAGGAAAACCATCTTATTATAATAAGACAAGGACTTAAATCTATAATAGCCAACAGCACTAATTATTGCCAATAATGAAATCATCTGATCCCTATGCCTATACTCTGTTCCTGTTACATAAATGAAAACATAAAATGAAACAATAAATACTAAAGTTATAGCTATCAACCTTAATTCTTTAATTTTCAAACAGTTACTCAATCCTAAAAGAAAAAAAGGAAACATCATATACCAAACTAATGAACCAAGATTTATTGGAACGAACCATATAGACGTAAAGTTGAAGGGTAAAGGTTGAAAGGAATAAAATACTAATGCTGTAAAGCTTGTAGGTAGAGGAAGGCGCCTATAACTACCCCAATAACTGGCTACTGATAAAACTGCCTTCCTACGCCAAGAAAGTAAACTATTTAATTGAATAGATTCTTTGATAATATCTGGAAGGTAATAAAATATTAAAACAATCAAAATCAAGGCTACTAACCAGGAGAAAATATTTCTCCTTGAATGCCAAATCAATAGCAAACTTGTAGCAAGAAGAATCAAAAGAGGAATATATAGTCTTGAAATAAAAATACAGAAAAAACTAAAAATCGATATCAATAGCCACTTTATAGATATTTTTCTAAACATTTTAGTTAATGATAACATAAACAAAGCAATAGAAAAAATAACAAAAGCTTCTTTATGTAATGTGACCGAATACAAAATAGCACTCGGATAAAAAAGCACTAAAATATAAGCTAAAATAGCAACTTTTCGATTACTGATTTCATCAGCCATTAAATATGTAAAATAGGCAGCCAAGCATACAAAAAACGAATTTGCAACACGAGCACCAAATTCTCCAAATAAACCAGCAATTAAAGCATACACAATATTATAACCAAAATTTCTACCGCCGAATCCTTGAAATGCATATTTTTTGTAATCAAACAACTCTGGAAATGAAGCGCTGTGCCAATAACGCCATAATCTATCCGCAGTACTCTTGTATGATAATTCATCAAGAAAGACATAAGAAGGCCCATAGGTATTGTAAATATAGGCTAAAAATAGCCTTAAAATAAGGGCTAATACGAACAGCCAAAATATTAAACCTAAGGGCAATCTTGTCTTGTAAGGCTTAATTAAGTTTTTCAAAAACCTCTGATGAAGCAACTTTATCTCATCTATATTTAAAGGAATCTCAATCCTTGAAAGCAATTAATACAATTTCTTCTCCAATATCCTTTTTGAAAACTCTGAGTATATATTGTAGGAATTGGAAGATTTTCCCCATTAAAAAATGGGGACCATGTTTTTTTGTAATTCATCAGAAAACCTACTATATTTTTGGATTACTTTACTCGAAACAAAAGTCCCACGCGCATATCTTACTGGTGAATGTAATGACTTAATTAAAAACCCTACCTGTTGGCAGCAAGCTCTTAATGTGTCAGATGAAAATAGATAAAGATGCCTGGGCGGATCAAGGTGCAACCAAGAATTTCGAAAAAATCTATGTCCAAGACTTTTTATATTGGGGGTAAGAATAACCAAGTATCCCTTTGGCTTGAGAACCCTTAAGCATTCTTTTAAAAGCCCAATCGGATCATAAACGTGCTCAATCACATGTGAAATCGTGACAGCATCAAAGATATTATCAGCAAATTTTTGCTCTTCTAATGTGCCTTGATAAACTTTAAGGCCAAATTTCTCACTAGCAATTTTTACAGCCTGTTCATCTGGCTCCACCCCAACTACTTTCCATCCTAGCGCTTGCATTTTAGCTAACCATCCTCCAGAACCGCAACCTACATCTAAAAGCACCCCTTTATTTCGTCCATTAAGATACCTGACATTTAGCTCACATCTTTCTTTAATAGGGGGGATTAAAGAAAGTATTTTACCCAGTAATTTTTGAGTTGGACTACCCACTAAGCCCTCATAACCCAGGTGACCAGCAAGCACAGCATGTTGCGCTATCCTTCGTAAGCCATTTAGTTCGTGTCCGTACTCGTTAATATAATGGGTAGAATAGTTATGATAAAATTTACCAATCTCGGCAGGAACAGGGCGTGGATCAAGCCAAATCAGTCCACAATTCGAGCAACATTTATATGACCAGATTCCGGGCCCATTATAAAGCGCGTCTTTTAAGTTTGTGTAGAGCATTTGCCCTTTGATTCCACAAAGATAGCAATATGGCACATTTTGAACAAAAACCTTTCCCATTGTTACTCCTTCATTTTAAATGAACCTTTGACAGATCTACTACAGAATTAAACACTTCTAAAAATTTAGGCCATGTAATAGGCTTTGGAAATTTCATAGACGCAAAAAGAAATTCAGGATCTTTAAGAAAATCAGGATACCGCACAATAGAATAAGAAATATTGTAATCATACAGGGTAGCTATACATAAGCCGAGTCCATAAATCATCGAATTTTTCGCATCTCCAAATGACTTAGTCAACAAGTGCCCAGCATTAAAGCGGCTTTTGACCATCGAATCTGTATGCCTTATGCAAACCAGAACATGCTCTATTTCAACACCTGCCTCAGCCCATACTGGTAATGTCCAGCAGAATAAAGGATCCTTTACTACCTCATGTTTCTGAGAGATGTTTTCGAGAACTGGCTTGTATTTTCTTACTGCCTTAAAAAAATTCTCCCATTTCAAAGGCCTTGCTTGACGTTTAGAATTGCTGAGTGCCAACGTCTTAGCCAAAATGGATTTGCTAACATGCCTAAACAGAGCAGGTATAATCTTTTTCATGGATAATCCCAAATGAGATACAGTTGGTGGCAGTTGATACCAAAGATTTCTAAGTAAAAGGTTTTCAATACCCAGATCCTGTATAATAGATTGATTTATATTAACAATATCACGGGCCTCAAGTCCGGCATTAACAGAGGTTTTCCAGTGACCGCCTATTTCAAATCCAAGTTCTTTGTATAAACGAGCCCCTACTGACGTTCCACTACGTCCTGGACCGGTAATAATTATCATTTTAAAAATCCTTGTCAGATAAACATTGCCTTGATTTCGAATCCAAGGCCAATTATGTAAAATGGGTATCGTTAAGCTTTCATTTTCCCGATTTTATTCAAACGACATAGTAGGTTTTCATTTTTTCAAATTTTGTCGTTTTATACTTTATGGCCCCTTTTTTTTTCAAGGGCCTATTTCCACTTTAAACCCAATATTAACCTCTCTGGGATACAAGTAGACTAACGCGTCCAAATTATAGGATAAATTCTTAATACTATCTTAATCCTAGCTCGCGCTAAACCTATGGTACGTAGAATTAGGCTACCTGTTCGCTGAAGCTGGACTCCAAATACGCGCTCTATCCTGGAACGTATCCTGGATTTCAAACAATTTCCTGGCTTCGCTGCTTTGGTTAATTTGTTATAGCGATAGGCATTACTATGAATATGCTCAATCAATCCATTAAAGCAAAGATGCCAAAGATTTTCTCGACCACGATATAATGTGCTGTGTCTGCCCATACACTGCGCCTTGTATTATTTTCATCCAAAACTTCCTTATTATTACCTACAAAAGTAAAGCCAATAATTATGCCATTGTATAACAACATGAGGGATGCTTGAAAAATGAACGAATCAATGCCGGCATCTTCTGCAACGATCTGAGGGCTCCCATTACTCTATTCTCTAAATGCTCTTTTGATACCACCAATGACCGACTAACTTTGCGCTTCACATGGTTCCAAACTTGCTCGTCTGGATTCAAGTCAGGACTATACGGAGGCAAATAGAATATCTCTAATTTCCCTTCTAAAGACGATACTAGTTCCCTTACCTTCTTGGAATGGTGAACTCTGTGATTGTCTAAAATCAAAAAGATCTTCTGGTCCATACCCTTGACGAGACGTTTTAAAAATTCACAAAACACCTCTGCAGTTACAGAACCTATAACAGTCATAAATCGAAAATGGCCCCTTGGGCTTATCGCTGATATCATGTTTAATGAAAAACGTACACCTGTGGACTTAACTACCGGGGTTTTACCACGTTCACCCCACGTTGTGCCTCTATGATAGTCAGAACGCACTCCGGATTCGTCTCCAAAAAATATTACTGCACCTTCTTTTTTGGCTCTGGCTTTTATCTTAGGATACTCTGTGTTTTTCCACTCATTTACCAAAACATTGTCTCTCTGAGTGGCTCTATAAAGGGGCCTCTGAGGAGTAAAACCGAGGGTCTTTAAAATGCGACCTACTGATACCTCGCTTAAACTCACACCAAACTTCCTGAAAATCAGTTCTTTCACCATTGCCAACGTCCAAAGTGCAAATGGAAAATTTAGTTGTCTTGGGTCCTTGTCTCTTAGTGCTCTTGCCAACCATTGCAACTGGTTTGCATTAAGCTTGGGCGGTCTCCCTGGAACAGGTTTGGCCTTCAATGCATCAAAGCCACCATAATGATACTTCTCAAGCCATCTGTAGATAGTCCGATGATTCATTCCATAAAAATCAGCAACATCTTCTGGCTTTTTGCCTTCAAGAACTTGCTGAACTGCTCTCATACGAATGGCTTCAAGGGTCTTATGATCAAGTTTTCTGCCGTCAAATTCTCTCTTACATTTCATAAAATTACTACACCATAAGTGGCTTTACTTTTGAAGGTATTAATAAATATCTGGCTATCATGCACGGATGCATCTGTAAGTATTAATTTTGGCATAAATTTGTATTCTACATCCATGGAGATATGATTCTTCTAAACAAAATACTACTGTCTGTTCTTTCTTGTCCAACGAGCCTCCCTGTCCTTTTGCCTACATTGTGCATTGGACCATCCATCCACTTCCTCGCCAGATTTAAACTGGGCATTCTGCTCACGATTGTTCTTCTGCTTTGAACAGCTACTATACTGGCATCCACTATTTGGTCCTTACGAGCTTCAAAACCTTGACTCCTTAGAAAACTGTCAAATTCCTGGAAAAGATCCAGCACAATACCAGTCTCTTTGAGCTGTTCCCTAAAGAACCGAATAGTTTTGGCTCTGCACTCAGTTTCCTATGCCCAGGTTTAAAAAGCTCATAAATGAAAGACGGTCCAATATCTAGGACGCTGTAGCATCATCGGAAAGATTATACGAAGATTGCAAAATCAAAATTTTGAACATGAGTACTGCATCAAATGGCTCGCCATTTTTATCAATCTTGAATTTTTAGGGAGTTCCAAATTAGCCAGCAGCCTAATTTATCCCGACTTGTTTTAGAACATTAGCCACAAGTCTTTTGTCAGAATCATCAATAACGCACTTTAAAATGAGGACTCCTCCAATTAATAGTTCTACTCCAGCACTTATTATCCGAAGAGTTACTTTATAATCCTTTAAGACAAAAGAGATTAAGGCCATTATTAATACAATGCCGGCTATAAACCAAGGTGCTTTTGGAGTAGCTTTTATTTTCATTTGCTTCAAAGCAACTGAAGCCATAAATAAATTTTGCAGCACTAATGTTCCGCCTGTGCTAATCGCTGCACCCAAGATGCCAATTTTAGGAATCAAGATCCAATTTCCAAGTACATTTAATAGTCCACAAGCTACTGTTATTCCAGATAACGCTCTTTCATAGCCACTCATCATAAGAAGATACCCCACTGGGCCAAAAAAGACATTTATAAATTGAGACAAACTCAGAACTACCAAGACCATATAACCAGCTCCAAATTCAGTTCCAAATAAGGTCATGATTTCTTTAGGAAAGTTAATAAATATTATCAAAAGAGGAATAACAAGGTAAACCAACCAGGTGCAGATTGTACGAAGCATACATTGTAGGTCACCCCTATTGCTGCTGTGGTAATTTTCGCCGATTAAAGTAGGGATAACTGAGTTTATGGCTCCAAGGATAAAAGAAATAAGAATAGCTATCCGTAAAGCTGCACCATATATTCCTACATCTTTACTATCCAGAAGCGAACCAAGCATGATTGTATCCGTCCAGGTAAGAAGCATGCTTGAGGCCGAAACGATGAGTAAAGGCAAAGATGTTTTTACCAAATTTTTTGTAATATGAACTTCATTATATTTGTAAGCTCTTGATTTAGTGTTATTCAGCAGCCATTTCCTTAATGTAACAACATAAATTAAAAATATCGAAACTGTGCCTATTATATAAGCTAAAAAAGCGTGCCCAGTGTTCATCTTATCTGATGAAAAAAAAGCTATTACCAAGAAAGAGCACAGTATCAATACAGCCCATAAAAAGGACTGTCCAAATATAATTACCGTAAACTGTCTACAACCACGAAGTATTTCGGTCAAAATTGGAAGAAGAATTGAAAACGGTAGCAGCCAGAAAAGATAACGCAATATTAATGCTACGTTAGCATTTGGGAATAGCACAGCTATACTCTCACGAAAAAAAAAGATAATTAGCATAAAGATTATAGATGAAGACAATCCCAGAAGGATAGATATATATATAATTGACCGAATGTTTTCTTTTTCCTTCCTTGCGCGAAACTCTACCACATAGCGAAGTGCTCCCTTCGGCAAGCCCATGGCAGCCACACTCGATGTAATCGTCAGAAGGGTGATTCCGAGGTAATAATTGCCCAGTAAAGATGGCCCCAGCATCCTAGCAAAAATAAAGTTGGTCGCAAAAGCAACTCCTTTACCCATTACTTGACAAAGCATGGAAAGACTACTTCCTTTAAGAAGGACTAAAGAATCATTTCCTTTCATTTTTATTGAACTCTATTTTTGTTTATCATTTATAATTTTTTTAAGGAAGTAATCTACTGTAAGATCCAACCCTTTATCAAGCTCATACTGAGGCGTCCAGCCTAAAAGGTCTCTAGCTTTCGTGGTACTTGAATAATTACGCCTTACGTCACCTAAACGTGGTCGCCTGTGTACAACTGTAATGTCTTTAACTCCATATTTTTTGAGTATTCCAATCAACTTTTCAGAAAGTTCAACAACCGTGGTTTCAGCATTTGAAGCAATCTGAAAAATTTCGCCGCCAATATTCTTTTTGATAGCAGCCAGCCAAATGGCCTCAATAAGATCGTCAATATATATGAAATCTCTTGTCTGCTTTCCATCCCCGTATATTTCTAATTCTTCACTATTAAGTGCTCGCTTAATAAACTTGGCTACCACGCTACTTTTATGCCCCGATCCGGGCCCATACACATTTCCAAAACGCAATGCCACTGTTTCTACTCCATACGTACGGTAATAGGCAGAGCAGTAACCCTCGCCTGCAAGCTTACTTGCACCATATGGAGAAACCGGATGGGGTGCCAATTCTTCGTGAATTGGTGGATCCACTTCCCCTACCGGAGCTCCGCTTGATGCAAACACAAACCGCTGGACAGAATTAAGCCTAGCTGCCTCTAGATAATTCAATGTACCAATAACATTCGTCATGCAGTCCATACGGGGATTTTCCACTGAAGGGGCCACGCCAGTATTGGCGGCCAAATGTACGATGACGTCCATGCCTTGGGTAACTTGCATGGCGAGTTTTTCGTCCAGTATATCGCCAACACAGAGCTCAACAACTGTATTAGGACTCAGGACAGAGTGTTGAAGACTGAGTGAGGAAGGGGATATTTCGGTAAAATGGCATACACGGGCAAGGTCCTCGCGGCTTCCAACTGATAGGTTATCAACGACTCTTACAAAATGCCTCCCTTCTTCGACTAATCTCTTGACAAGACTTGTACCAATAAATCCACAGCCGCCTGTTATCAGCCAATGAGTTGGCTGTTTGGACTGAGGACTGAGTGAGGAGGACTGAGTTGTAATGTTCATTTTACGCTCCCTTTTTGCTTATAAATGGATGCTCTCTGGCCGCCGAGTTCCTGGGAAAGCTCAATTGCTAGGTTGTTAACTTGACCAAATTCTTCTTTGGATATGTAGCCTATGTCCAAAGCGACATTTAACCGTGATCTTACTTCAGCGCATAAGCCTTTCGCGATTACTACAAATTGATGAAATTCTGCCCTGCCTCCTCTTTCAAATCCTTCTGCTAAATTTGACATGACCGAAACAGTAGCTCTTTGTATTTGATCACGAAACCCAAAATCTCGTGAAAACTCCTCTTTCCTAGTCAACTGATATATCTTTTTGTCATATCTCTGGCTTTTTGCCAGGCAATCAAATCTTCAAATCTTGCAACTCTCCCCACGCTCCCACTCAATCCTCAGCACTCAGTCCCAAGAGTTATTTGGATCACATTGCCAGAGACATCTCTTCTTCTGCAACGGGTTTCCGCGAGTGCCAAGAATCGCCATCTCACAGAAAGCCGGCTTCTTCCAATACCTGTTCAAATGTCCCCATGCGCTGGCATTCTTCATAAAACAGCTCTATTGCTTCCTTGATAGATTCTTCTGCTTCTTTGATCGTATCGCCAAAACTTGATTCATTTATCTCAAGGGCCAGTGCTCGGTACTCTTTGGGACTTTGCTCATTTCTCAACACTCGGACCTCAGTACTCAGTCCTCAGTCCTATTCTTTAGCCCCATTTGACTCCACGAAAAATCTTGTGTTTCTGGATATTACCTGCGTATTTTTCCACTTTTTCAAACATTCCATGTAGTACTTCCTCTGTTAAATAATGAGGTTTGAGGCCTAGATCCTTGAGGCCGGTGTATGTAGGATTATAGTAATGCTCTTCCTGTTCAACACGAGGATTTTCAACATTTTTGATCACAACATTGTGCCCGCGTTCCTTTCCAATTCTGGCCACCTTTTCTGCTAATTCATTTACCGTAAAAGTCTCTGTGATCTGGTTGAATACTCGAAGTTCCCCGGATCGAGCAGGATGCAACATAGCAAGCTCAACACAGGCCAAGGTGTCGCGGATATTGAGATATCCACGTGTCTGGCCCCCCTTGCCGTAGACGGTCAGAGGATACCCGGCCACTGCCTGGGTTATGAACCGGTTGACAACTGTCCCAAAAAGTTCATCATAATTGAAAAAAGTAGCCAGTCTATCATCCAACTCTGTTTCTGGAGTCGAAAGCCCATATACTGGACCTTGCATGAGATCAGTTACTCTGAGTCCCCACGTCCTAACATAAAACCATAAAAGGTCAGTGTCTTGAATCTTGGTGGTATGATATAATGAACTGGCCTGACGAGGAAAGAGAAAACGATCCTTTCTTCCCTTGTGCTCAATCTCGATCCATCCTTCCTCGATGTCGATATTGGGTGTGCCATACTCCCCCATAGTTCCAAGCTTGATGATGTGGCAATCAGGAACATTTTTATGCACTGCCCAGGCTACATTGAGCGTACTCTGAAGATTGTTCATAAGGGTCAGGCTGGCAGCCCTATGATTCATCATGGAATATGGCGCAGACGGTTGCTCGGCGTAATGAATTACTGCTTCTGGTGCAAACGTTTCAAAGACTTCATTTATAAAATTCCAGTCAATTACATCACCAATGTATGATTTTATCTTATATCCTGAAACCGTATACCAAATACGGCATCGTTCATAGAGGTTTGGGACTTCATATAGTGGCTCAACATCTTCTTCCATGGCTAAACGCCGACGAAGATAGTTGTCGACAACTGTCACCTGATGACCTCTAGCGCTCAAATGCATGGCAGTGGGCCATCCAAGGTACCCATCCCCGCCTAAAATGAGGACACGCATCAGTTTGCTCCTTTACCTTCTTCTAACCTGGCCAATAGCGTTGGTCAGGATGATTACTTAAATTTGCCTCTAACAAGCGATTTTGCACTAGGAAATTACGCAACTCTTCCTTGCTCAAGATAGGTTCGCTTGCGGAAATATACGGCTTTTTTATTTTTTCATCTAGCAATTCAGGATAATCATACGTGATATTGCGGTAAATGCATCTGAATGCGGGCAACACCACAAAATATTGAGGCAGCTCCAAAGAGCGACGGGTCTCCTCTAAGCTCATTAACTCCTCATACATCTTTTCGCCTGGTTTAGTGCCAATAGTTACTATATCAATTTCTTCTGGACGATGGCCATATTTGGGAGATAGCTCCTCAATCATAACTTCAGCCAAATCCTTTATACGAATAACAGGCATTTTTGTTATGAACACCTCGCCGCCTTTAGCTAAGGCTACTGAATCGATAACTAGCCGCACAGCTTCCTCTATGCTCATAATAAATCTGGTCATATCAGGATGGGTGAGGGTTACAGGCCCCCCCTTACGAATTTGTTCATGAAAGATAGGAATAACTGATCCCCTAGAACCGAGCACATTACCGAAACGTGTTGAGGCAAATATGGGACCTCCTTTTGTCTGATTGCTATTTGCAGCGGTCATAAGGCGTTCGCCCATCAATTTAGAAGTGCCCATCACACTGGTGGGATTTACTGCCTTATCCGAACTGGTAAAAATAACCTTTTCCACCTCACATTCACATGCTGCCTCTATAATGTTTTGCACGCCCAAGATATTAGTTTGCACTGCCTCATATGGTGAACGCTCGCAGAGAATCACATGTTTAAAGGCGGCAGCGTGGAAGACAATGTCCACACCCTGCATCTTCCTTCGTAACTTGTCACGATCCCGAACATCTCCCAAAAAAAATCGAGCCTTTGGATTGCTGATAAACCGCTGCTCTAGAAAAAACAATTCACTTTCGTTATTATCTATTCCAATAACTTCAGCAGCCTGCAGTTCATCTCTGAGTAATTGCCTTACCAATTCAGAGCCTACAGTACCACAAGCTCCAGTAACTAAAATTCTTTTTCCTGCAATCATATCAATCTTTTCCTTTTTCATAATTAAAGGGTACTTATATCTCGCATTTAGCTGAAGATATTAACATTATTAAATGCGAAAAAGAACTATAAGACATTAAAACTATTAATATAAATATATAAATACAAACTATTTTTTCAGAAATTTTAGTTGGCAATTATAAGAAAAATATAAAGGCCAAAGAATTTATTTTTAAAATTTGGATTACATTATGATAGACTACCGCCATTCAGGTGAAAACTACCTATAATTCACCTGTACAAAGCTATTTAAGCACTAAAATTGTTACAAACTACAACACACAAAAATGGCAACACGGAATTGCCATCTTTGTTTTTCAATTCCTTATTCGAGCAATGTATCTCTTATGGATTACCCACCTCAACGAAGATAGCCCCACCTCTTCCCATTACAACAACCACTTCTGGTTACAGCTTAGTCCATAAAATATATTCTAGGTCTTTTAAAAATCGTCAAGATAAAACCCAATAAATTTTACCACTCTTTTCCAATGCTTATAAATTACAATGCCAAGCTAGCAATTTATGCATAAAATTTCACAGTTTCTTTTATACTAAGGCACCAACCGAACATGAAATAGCCTATCTCAAATACTCAAATTACTTGCAACACGCTTACATAATTTGGCCTATTCCTTTAATTTCGCCCTGGCATTTTCTATGTATTCAAGAAAAAATACAAAAAATATACTGATAAAAAATGCTGATATTGTACTTACTGTGCATATCATTGCCCTTTTGGGCTTAACTTTTTTATTCTTATCAGGGACTATTGGAGGATCCAGTACCTGGAACCCATAATACTTTTGTGCCATTGCAAAGGTCCGCCGCTCTATTTCTTTGGCGAGAGAGGCATAAAGTTTCTCTTTTAATAGTGGATCACTGGTCTTCTTAATTTCTTTTTGAAAAAATTTGATATTTTCTCTGGAGTCATCCAGGGTTCGCTGCCTAAGGGTTTCACTCAGCTCTTGAATCAACCATTCTACAAGTTGTTTGGCAAATACGGGGTCTTCATGTTGAATTGCTACTTTAAGGGTTCCAAGCTTTTTGTCATAGTTGAGATGCAAAATGCCAATTATAGCGTTATATCCATCCTGTAAGGTTGGGGCCTTTTCAGGATCTTTCCATTGTTTTATCTTTTCATCCCAGCCGTCTGGGAATAGCCTTGGGAGGAGATTCTTTTCCTTTATGAGGCCCATAATCAATCTTTTGCTCTTTAATATGGACTGCATCTCCTCAATAGAGCCGCCTCCTCCAATACCAAGTTCTGAGGCAACCATGCCGCCTATACCACCCAGCGCTCCTAAATTTGGTCCTTTGGATTCTCCTCTGGGGATAATCACCGCATCTGATTGATAAATATTTGGCATGAGGAGAGTTATGATCACTGAAAGCACTGCTGCAAATATGGTAAAGGAGAAGATTATATACTTTCGTTTCAACAGGACCTTGAAGAGCTCTATTAGGTCTATTTCATCCTCTTCAAATGCCTGGGGAGGAAAAGGCGCCAGATAAACTGGCTGAGGCTCTACGTTTTTGTTCTGCTTTTCTTTCTCCATCCTTGGCTCTCTGTAGTTAGTTTTAGGTAGAAGGTAGAAGGTAGAAGGTAGAAGCAAGCTCTAAACATTTTACATAAATTGACTCATACTCTCGCGGTTCAATAAAACCTAAGTTTTTGGCTATTTCTAGTTGGGTTTCCAACTCAAATTTGGAATAGGGAGAAGGGAGAAGGCAGAAGGGAGAAGCTTTCATTTGACCCTCCCTAATTTATTAATTAAGCTACTTATCATCTTTTCTAGCTCTAAACATTTTAGGTAAATTGATTCATACTCTCGAGGTTCAATAAAACCTAAATTTTTGGCGATTTCTAGTTGAGTTTCCAACTCGAATTTGGAATAGGAAGAAGGTAGAAGGGAGAAGGTAGAAGCTTTCATTTGACCCTCCCTAATTTATTAATTAAGCTACTTATCATCTTTTCTAGCTCCAAACATTTTACATAAATTGACTCATACTCTCGCGGTTCAATAAAACCTAAGTTTTTGGCTATTTCTAGTTGAGTTTCCAATTCAAATTTGGAATAGGGAGAAGGTAGAAGGCAGAAGGGAGAAGCTTTCATTTGACCCTCCCTAATTTATTAATTAAGCTACTTATCATCTTTTCTAGCTCTAAACATTTTACGTAAATTGATTCATACTCTCGAGGTTCAATAAAACCCAAATTTTTTGCGATTTCTAGTTGGGTTTCCAATTCGAATAAAGAACCAATTGATATCTGCAAAAATCTTGTGAATTCTTTAGAACTATTTCGGCCCCTTCCTTCAGCGATATTACTTGGAATTGAAATTACACTTCTTTTTATTTGTGAGGACAAACCATAAACTTCCTCTTTTGGGAAAATAGAAATCAACTTATACACATCTTTTACCAATTCCATACCCTTTTGCCATATAACTAAATCTTTGTAACTATCCGCCATCTACTTCTCCCTTCTACCTTCTCCCTAACACTTAGAGTCGCTTCAAAACACCAACCGCAATTGCCATATGATACAACATCTCTGTTATATCTTTGAGATTCTTCATATAACTCGGATACTTCAACCGCTCAGGGACAATAATGGTGTCTCCGGGCATGAGCTTCACATGCTCAATGCCCCTACCAAAACTGAAACGGAAACTGTCTCTATTCCAGGCAAAGAACTTCCTGGCCTTTGTACTTTCCACCGTGCCGTCTGCTCGAACGATGTAGAGTTCTTTTTTGTCTGCACGGTTGGTAAGACCGCCAGCAAGGCTTAAGTAATAACCCGCTTCTGGATGTTCAGGATCGAAGAGCATTGCGTTTGGATTGTATACCTGGCCTATTACGGTAACAGTCTGTGGCCTCCTTGGGACTATCAAGGTGTCGCCGTCTTCAAGGATGAGATCCTGTGTCGTTCCTTTGAGGCTTTCAATATCCCTAATCTTTATAACGATTCTTCCGTTTGGCTTTGCCTGTGAAAGCTTGCTTACGAGCATATTCAATGATGATATGGTAAATCTTGCCTGTTCTGCCTCGTCTTTCGAAAGAGAGCTCTGCATCTCCTCACTTGATAGCCTTGCGATCTCTGCCTGCATCCTTTCGGTGAGCTCGCGGAGCCGCTTTTCCTGAAGCTTTCTTACGGATTCTCTGGTAAAGATAATTCCCCTGGGATATGCCTCTTCTGTGAACCCGCCACAGCGTTCAAGAAGCATGCTCAGGCGCTCACCCTTTGTAATGCTGTAGGTGCCAGGGAAATTGACTTCACCCTGAACCGAGACCCGCCATGTCTCGCGCCACTCTGGAATCCGCTTGATAAATACCGCATCATAAGGATTGAGCCTGAGATTGGCCTCTTTTTTGCCGCTAAGTGCCTCTCTGACATTAAAAGTCACAAGCTCTGTCTTTACATCCTGGCCAGGGGTGACCACAAACCTCATAATCTCACCCTGCTCGAGATACGCGGTCTCTTTCACATTGCCTGCAACCAACAGGAGGTCTCTAAGCGTCATATTGGCTGCATAGGGATAGGTCCCAGGCCTGTTTACTTCCCCTGAAATGGATACTGACTGAAGCGGGACCATCTCTTGAACACTGTGCACCACCACCCTGTCCCTGGGCTCCAGGATCAAATTCTCCTTTTCATCTCCCTTGAGGGCCTTTTCAAGGTCAACGAAAAGCACACGTCTTTTGTGAGTCTTTTTGTCAATACGGTAAATGTGTGCAAGGTGGAGATAGGCATCCCTTGTAGGCCCGCCTGCAAGATGGATTACATCTTTGAGCCTCGTAGTATCGTCCACCCTGTATGTACCGGGCTTTCTCACCTCGCCCTGGACCGTGACCCATGGAGGGTCCTCAAAATACCACCTGTTGAAGATGTAGATCTCATCCAGGGGTTCGAGGGTAAGATCATCAGCACTGTTTCCGCTCAGAAGGCCAGATGGCCTGAAGGGGATGAGTTCAGTGGTCATTGTATCCTGGTGATACCGCTTTATGAGGCCATAATCCAATGCTGCATCAATGGCCAGGGCCTCTTTGTTTGGAATGAGCTCACTTAGCTTCATGCCCTCATGCCAGGCATACTTGCCAGGCCGGACTACGTTTCCGAACAAAAATACGGCATTTACACTGGTGGGAACGATGGAAAAGACCTTTATTACATCGCCGTCTTCCAGGGGAAAATCACGGTATTTTGCCCAGTCACTCTCCTTTAGGTCCAGGACTATCTGCATTTCGTGTTTGTAGAGCCGCTCTACCTGTATGCGCTGGACATAGGCAGTGGGGCGAATGCCACCAGCCAGGTCAAAGACCGTTCCAAGGTCTTTTTTATCGGAAAGTTCGTAAACCGCTGGCCTTCTGACGTTGCCGTAGACTGAGACCCTTGGCCCACTTCCCGGCACAAATATGACGTCTCCTGGAAGGAGTTTTTTGTCTCCTGAGATCTTTCCCTTTAGGAGTAGTTCATAAAAATCTACTGTGGATACCACCTTACCCTTTCGTTTTAGTTCTACTCGCCGAAGCGTTCCCAACTTGGTTGGGCCACCAGAGGCAAGGAGGGCATTGGTAAGGGTTGAAAGGGCGCTTACAGTGTAAAGTCCTGGGTTTGCCACCTCTCCAAGCACAAACACCCTTATGGACCTGAGTCTGCCCATGGAGACCCTTGCATTTACTCCTGTAATGGCCTCGAGCTTTTGCTGAACCACCTTACGCGCGTCGTCAAAGTTGAGCCCAAGCACTGGAATAGGGCCAACGTGTGGCACATTCAGCATGCCATCTCTGTCCACCACAAGGTGCATGGTCTCGTCGAGTCTCCCCCATAGAAACACCACAATTTCATCTCCTGGCCCAAGGGGATAGTCTCCAGGCACAGGCACATTGGTTATGGGAGCAAAGGTGGATGGAGGGTTTCTAAAGAGATCATAGCCAAAATATGGTAGCCTTGGCAGCGGTTTTTCCTGGGGCTCCATGGCAAGAAGAGTTGCCATGTCTGGTGGCATTCTGGAGGGCTGCCAGGTGAGATCTCCGTCATTATATTCCTCATCTTTATGCTTTTTTTTCTTATTCTCCTGCCTTTGGCCTGGCTTGCTGCCAGAGTCTTGGGCTGTTGGTCTCTGAGTATTTTCCGCTCCCCCTTCTCTGCCTTCAAGGATCCTCCTGCCCTGCTCGATCTCCTGAGGCGTAAGGGTACCAGCTTCAAACTTTTGTTTTAAGGTCTTCACTTCAGTTGGACTAACTGCACCTGAAGTGATTGCGGCTTTGGCCTTTTCAATTACCGCTTGAGGGATGGTACCAGGTGTGATTCCGCCTGAAAGGCCTTCTGCATCTGCATTCACGGTTAAGATTAGCAGAAAGATTATAAACAGAGGAAACAGCGGTCTAAAACGCATATCCAACTCCTAGTCCGATATAGCCATATAGCTGATGGAAAAAACGGCTGGTAATGGTGTTGTTGTAATGGGGGACAATGCCAAGGAATTGATTGGTCATGAGTTTTCCTTCGAGATTTATGTTGAGGTTCGGGGTCAACCAGTAGCCAATTTTGCCGGTAAATATGTGATTGGAACTCTCGGGTGTCAGTCCCTCTGGATTTGTATACCGGGCAAGGGCAGAGGTATTTGGGGCACCTGTAGCGTGTTCGCTCCTCGAAAGATGTAAATAGTCATAGTAAAACTCTACTGGGACCCTGGGCAGAACTTGCCAGATCATGCCTATGCCAAGGTGAAACTGGTCTTCCTTAATGCTGTATCGCCTGTCGAAGTTTTTCTTTATGGGCTCGTAGGAAATGGTTGTGGAGATGGCTGATGATGCGTCAATGGTTTCATAGCCTGCCCAGAAGTTGAGCAAAAATGAATCTCCAAAGAGAATGCTTCCTATGAGGCGGGCTCGCCAGCCATCATCACTGAGAGATGAAAGCCTTATTTCCTTTGGCGAACTGAATTGAAGGATGGTGTCTCCGGCATCGACCCTGAGGAACCTGAATGAAAAATCCCTGGACGTATGCTTTAGCCATGCACCCTCAATGGCAAAAGACAGGCCTTGAGAGGGAACGTCTAGAAAGTTCCACCTCAAGCCCGCTTCATGGCTCCAGGTGTTTATGCCATGATCGCTATCTACTGAACCAAAGGTGTGAGATTCACCGAATTCCGTCACTATTTCATGATTCTGGCCCCTGTAAAATACCATGATGCTAGGTAACACGCCGAGATTGAAGGTGAACCTTCCACCATTCAGGTCTCCTGAATTGCCTGTAAAAAGCTTGCTTCCGCCAGTGAGATTCCCCCTTATATTCAAAAAGTCTATGGTACTATTCACTAGGAGCCATTGTGCCGTGAGCTCCCCTTCCCCCTGATTGAGGGTGAAGGCCATGGGGGTATCCTGAACGAGCCAGCCTGGATAGGTTGCGGCACAAGTCGGGTTGGTGTGTGAGCCAATCATCAGGAGGATCAGGCTAAAAAGCAGATATTTTACCAACCGATTACAGCAAACCATTTCTCACTCGATCCTGAACTCAATTGGTCCCAGGGTGATTCCCGCAAGAGATGTTCCGTCAAGGAGCCTTGCGCCGTCCAAGAAATTTATTGTAAAGCGGTAATGGCCACCATGATGGAGGGTAAAAGTCTGGCCCTCGATTTGAACTGGATGAATAGGCAAAGTAAGGGTGGAGCCGCCACCATCCGTTTCAAGTGTAACGAGGGCTTCTTCATTCTTTGAAACTTTATGCATTATCCACATCTCCCCACTTCCATCCGTATCAGGTATGTAGAGCCGTACCCACAGGGCTCCGTTTTCGCTATAGGTAGTGGCCTGTTTTCCAGAAACAAGACTCTCGATTACTATAGAACTATTCCATTTAATTGACTCCAGGTCAACAGGGGAAATAAAACTAATGCTGAATACCGGAGATATATTGGAAAAGCTCTGCCCGTTATACGGAATCACGTTCAATACTGGTCCTTTTTTATAATCAAAGCTGATCTCTGCTACATTCCCAATGATATCATCTGGAGAAATCGAACCTGCCCTAAGAAAAGCAGAGTAAAGCCTATACTCACCCTCAGGCTCATTTCCAGTAAAAGTGTAGGATAAAAACGGTGTCAACGGCACTGACTGGGGTAGCCAATCAGTGAGGCACGGCTCTGGATTGGTGGAACCTGATGGCCAAAAATATAGGGCATCATCCCCTGGTACTTTAAATGCTATATAAATATCTACTGGTTCAGAGAATGAATCCTTATTACCAATGGAAAAAATGGCCTCTTTTCCCTTTGAAAAGGTGTGTTGGTTGACATCCAGTATTGGTGCCCCTTCTGAAATAGAAGGGATGAAACAACAGATCATTATTACAAAAAGATTAATGATATTTTTCATTTTTGCTCTCTTATAATATGCCTTAAAAAAGCCGCCTTCCCAACTTCGTGAAAAGGCGGCTTTATGCTGACTAGATTATATATTTACCGGCTTATACGGTATAGCACCTGTTTTCCTTCCTGACTCCATATTTTTGCATCCATCAAGCCATCACCATTGTAATCATCCACTTCAACTGCAAGTCCAGTTTGAGTGTCCTTATGCGAATTGAACCAGATAGTGTCTCCAAGGCCCTGGAACTTTTCAACTTTATAATCAGGTTTCCAGTCCTGAACAGTTCCATCGGCATACTCAAGGGTGATTACACCAGTGAATCTGTCGAGATTGTAGGATTTTAGTGTACCTTTGTTCACTTCGGCATCCAGCGCACTGAATACCCTTGTAACTGCGGCCATCATAGGTGGTAAATCCTGTCTGGATCCATCGGTGTAGAGGATTTGTACACGGAATTCACGGGTGGCCGGATCATCTCCGACAAGGGTAAAATCTTTTACCTTTGTGCTGTTTGCTGCCTGGCCTGCAGTCCATCCAAAACCGCCTATATAGGTATTACCAGCCTTGTCAACGATGGTAAGGCTACCAGTGTCGGCATTTATGGTTGCAGAGGCAAAGTCATAGGCTGCAAACAAATTGGCAAAGCCTTGGCCAACCGATGCAAAACCACCCCCACCTATCAAGAGATTGATCAGGCCCTCAGGGTCTGCCACAGTCGGGACCATGGTAACTGCCACGCCATTGGGCATTACCACTCTCATAGCCACTCCTCCATTGACAGGTGTAACCTGCGGAGTTGCTGGTGGATTTGCAACCACCTCCACATGTGTTGCCACAACTGGTGCACTTACCTGGTCGCCAGCACTTGTTTGGATTTGCATGAAGAGCTGCCCTGTGTCGGGATTGGCTTGTGTCTGAATGGAGCCTATATTTGAAAGCCCCTGTGTAAGCCCTTCTTGCACCACATTGTCAATAGCGGCTGGGTTCACTACGTTAAAGCTGTGTCCTGCTACTTCCACTGGGGTGGATAATTCGTCTGTGAGATCGAGGCCTCCTGCTTGCTGAACTATCTGCTGCATTGAAGCCTCTTGGACCATCTGCCCCACCAGATCCATATCAGCTCCGTGCTCCAAGGCCGCAGCGATTGCGTTATCTACGGTTTCTGCTGCTTCATGGGGTTGTACTTGGCCTGATGCCATTTCATCGGCCACGTTGGAGGCCATCTGGGTAACACTCTGGACGATTTGGTCTGGAGTTGCGCCCTGCTGGATCAAATCCTTCACCTGCTGTCCAGCACTTTCCCCAGGATCTGATGGTTGTGGTTGAGGTTCTGGTTGCGGTTCTGGTTCTGGTTGCGGTTGTGGTGAGGGTGCAGGAGCCGGTGATGGGGCTGGTGAAGGAGTTGGAGCCGGTGCCTGCTCGCAGAAAAGATTCGTTATGGCATCTGCTGTCAGATTCACCTTTCCATAGAGCATAGTAACATTAAGTAGGCTTTGACCGAAAACATTTGTCAGTGAACCGGTACTTCCAAATGATGCTGCTGTACCATTTTCATAATAGGCTAAGGGTATATCTGTAAGGAGCCAGAACCTATATGTACCGCTCAAAAGCACATCCTGGCCAGGCACATCACAAAAATCAATATTCCGATTTTGTAATGCATTACGGACCTTCTGTATCAAATTAGCTGGATCAAATGTCACAGTACCGGCCTGTGTGGTTACTGGGCCATTTTGTACCTCATTTTTAATGCTTCCTGTTATCCAGGTCCCGCCAGCAGTCCTTGCTTTGTAGTATACGAGAGCACCGCTAGGAATAGTTACTGAGACCTCTCCATTTTCTTTCTTCACCACAACCTTATCAAGAATGGCCTTCAAATAACGGATACTCTGTCCTGACAAATCTCCTTCATTTTTATCGGGACTATTCCAGTCTACCAGTGTGGAATCATCTACTATGACAACACCAATAGATTTTGTTTCATTGTAGCCCTCAGGAATTTGTGTACTGTTCACAGAAATGGTCAGAGACAAATTATTTTCTGATACAGTTATTGGATTTAGATCGTTTATGGTTCCATTGGAGGCAACAGCATATGGCACACCAGAGATAGAAACTGAACTATTAACAGTTCCAAAGGCTGCGCCAGTGCCATCTAATGGAATAGTAGCATTCCCAGCATTATTGGGGATGTTCATGTCCGCAATTTTTAGGCCAACAGACTGTGGATTAAAAAGTACGTCAACTGTGCAATTATTAGATGGCGCAATTGTCTTATTAGAACAGTTGTCCACTTGGATTGCGAAGTCTGTAGAATTTGGGGGGTCTATGCGAATCTGGTCAATTTGTAAATCGGCATTCCCAGTATTGGTTATGGTAAAGGACTGAGTCTTAGAGTTTCCAACTACCACTGTACCGAAATCATAGCTTGATGGAGTAATATTTATTCCTGGTAAAATAACCGATATGTTTATTGGCCCAGGTCCTTGAAAATCATACCCGGTAGTTGTCGATGTTGAACCCACGTTAATTACCGAGGTAATCGGTGTATTAATTGATGACTTGACCCCAAATTTAATTTTAAATAAAGGATTAACTGGTAATGTCCCAGGCCAATTACCTGCCAAATCAGTCCATGCAATTGATACTTTTTTGTCAGTCTGACTTAAACCGTCTCCATTTCCATCATCCGCTTGGGCAACCGTATCCTTTTGGAGTAAATTTGTGGCAAATTCATCGATGAATCCTTTAAATTCTAAGATACTAGAATCGAAATAAACTGCTAATCCTATACCAGTAAGATTAGATTGATGGTCCGAGACGTCATAACTAAAACTTAATGTAAAGTTTCCTCCCGGAGCCACTTCCACATTTGTCACATTTACAGATACTTCCTGGCTTGCGGCCTCGGCTCTATTAGGGTTCATTACACTGAAAAGAAGAAAGAAACTTGCTATTACGAAAATCGGTAGTCGTAACTTTTCCATAAAGGGCCTCCTAATATATGGATTTTATATAATTTTCAATATCTATTGATTGACTTCTTATGGCATCAACAGCTATTGCTCTATCGCACAAGGCATTACCTCTAAATCCAAATAAATATCTTAATATCAATAATCCATCAGTAAGCGCATCTATTTTGCCATTACCATCTATGTCTAACATTTGACTATAATTTAATAAAAAGGTCTCAATATCACTTGATGATGTTCTAGTGGCTAGTTGAGACACCGCTTGAGAAATTAAGGCTTGGCCTCTAAATCCAAATAAATATCTTAATATCAATAATCCATCAGTAAGCGCATCTGTTTTGCCATCGCCATCTACATCAAGTACCCTGTTAGTAATTATCTTAAAATTTCCCACTATTCCTTTCTTACCATCAGAATTCTGTAAACTTAAGTAGTATGTACCAGGAGATAAATTCTGAGGAACTGTAAATGAGGCATGTGTTTCATCTCCACTAATAACAAAAATATTACTTACCGTAGCTCTAAGGTCTGTCATTTCAGAATCTGCGTAAATTTCGATTTGAATACCCTCTTTAAGATTAAAACCAGACAATGTCACACTATCACCAGGTTTTGGGGTAGCAGGTGTCCAACTGTCTACGACTGGGGTTGTAACAATAATAAAAGGTCCTATAGTTGAGACCTGGCCTAATAAGGGAGGAGCGCTCAATATTGGGCGAATATGAAAGTACCAAGTCCCATCAGGCAGTGCTCCACTGGAGGTCTGGGTAACTGTTTTAGGAAGTTTATTATTACTTGATGGAATAGAATTTTGGTCATTATCCCATAATATAGCGTAACCATCAAGGTTGGTCACATTAGATCCATCCCACGTTACAGTAATCTCATTAACATTAGAACGTTCTCCCTCACTATGAGTAATCGATTTTAGATTGATTACAGAATCTCCTGCTATCGCCATCGGCTCTGATAAAAACAAAAATATATTTAAGACTGAAATTATTAATCCCCATTTAAGATTGTTTAATACCATGATTCCCTCCCCCCATGGCTTTACCTATTTACTGCAATCAATTTTATAGGTACCAGAATTTGTAACTGTCCCATTAAACTCACATAGTGATCCAATAACAGTCATATTGGCGTCCCATTGAACGGCTTTTAGCTGGTAGGTGCCACTAGGTAACTGAAAATCATGAGCCAACTGGTGATTGTCATCGGGTGCCCCCCCAGCTCCAGAATAATACTGTCCTGCTGAATCAAGAATTAAGATATCTACCCACCCAGCATCTGGTGAAATGCCTGTGACGTTTGCTGAAATAGATATTATTCCAGACAGGTCTACTACACCAATTTGCTTTACGATATTCGCTCCTGCTATGGTTACATTTGTATCATCATAAGCCACCAAATCATCACCATGATATATTGCATAAAAGGCAGTATAGTTTCCTGAAGGAGCTTTAAAGACATGAGCCACAGTCGCGTTGGCTTCTGTTTCATTCACTTTTGTAACTGCCTTGTCATAATATTCTTCGCCAGCGAAGGCGAGTACAACCCGATAGGACCTATCGATTCCCTTGATAAGAACACTTAGATCCGCCTCATAAATAGGAGTATAACTAAAATCAATCCTGTTTTTTCCGCCTTCTGCTATAAATATGCCATCTCGTTTCTGAGGCTTGTGTCGGCGTGGCCAGCAAACTAATGTATATGTCCCTGTTGGCATCTTTAGTCTGTATAAAGCGATACCATTTAAATTGGCACGAGTCACGACTATTTTTCTATTAGTAGAATTAGAGACTATTAGACTGATTCGTTCACCTGGTTCAAGGCCAGTTATCGTTCCGTAAAGTTCGCCCATTATTAATGACGATAGAGAAAAATCTATATTAGTTGCATTATTTGAACTTAGATCAATTAAGTCTGCATTTTCTGGCTTGAACACAATCGAGTTCGCTTTCCAGTATACATGTAAATCTCTGTTCTTGAGATATAATCCCAATTTGTAATCAGGATTTGCTGGAAGCCCAGAGATACAATAACTGATTGTATCATTATCCCCTGGATTAAGGCTTATACTCTTTTGAAAACCACTATTATTACTCCAGGCAGTGGCTAGAATTTCAGATTCCCCAAGAGGGGCAAGGCCGGCGATGCTGCCGCAGATACTGAAAACAAGGGGAACAGGATACTTTAAACTAATAGATTCATCTGCATTGGTAATTTCAACGTAAATTGCATCATTAGGGCTTCTAATACCATCAGTGTCATTACCTGCGTAATAATATACTCCCTCTGGTCCCTCTACCGATATTAAATACCTACCCTGAGGAAGCCTGAGCGTCTTTGAAATTCCATTTTGGACATCTTCATTATTTGGAATAAATGTTATGACCTTATCAACCTCGTCACTAAGGGCCCTTATTCTGTATAATTCACCTTCCTTAAGCCCTGAAAGAATTCTTACTGTCAAAGAGTAATGGAGAAACGATTTAAGATCGAAATCTATGTTAGATGTTACATTTCCCGCTTCAACACTGACCAAGGTCGCCTGTTCTGGATCTAAAGCAAAATTCACACCATTATAAAATACAGGAGTATTGTCGTTACCCAAAAAGATGACCACTAAATAATCATCTGCAGGAATCAATTCAGTGATGCTGTAAGTGCCATTATCTGCTATTGCACCTGTACCAAACCCCCCTGTGAGATCAGAATAGGCCCAGACCTCTGAATATGCGAGACCTGGTGGAATGTTGCTTACAGTCCCTGTGATCTTCCCAAAGGTATCTTTTTGGGGAAAACTCAGCACCAAATCCCTATGAATCAATGCAGATTCATCTACAGTAATTTCACGTTCACCAGTGGTGTTATCTTCCCACCACAATATCTGGCCATCTTTTAGAGCGGCGAGGAAATAAGTTCCACAAGGCAATTTAAAATTAAAGGGAACATCCTGGGGATTAGATGGATCAAGGTTTCGATCTTCTGAGCGAACCAATGCCAAACTATCAGAATCCCAGACTCCAATTGTCACGTTGCCTGTAGCATTTTTTAATGTTCCTGAGATTTCACCAGCAGGATCCAACTTGAAATTTAGTGTGGCACTTTGGTTTTCTATTATTGAAATCGTCGTATTTGATGACTGATAACAGGGATAACGTGTTGCATTTACAGAATAATCACCTGGCAGGACCTTAAAGGCATACTTTCCATCGATGCCGGACTGCGCACTATAGGGGCCTGCTTTTATGATTGCCCCACTTAGTGGATCGCCTGTAATGGAATCAGTTATAAGACCCCTTATAGTGGCTGAAGGTTCTAACTGAAAGTCAATTTGCCGATCATCTCCCCAACTTATACTAACTGTGTTTTGAGCAGTCTTATAACCATATTTTGAGGCTTCAACAGTGCAGTTTCCAGCTGGAATATACAGCTCATAGAGTCCATTTTGATCCGTCAGGGTCTGGAATCCACATGCCCTGACATTTGCACCTAATATAGCCAGACCTAAAACAGAATCTTTTACACTACCAGTCAACCGCGCAAATGGACTAATTTTAAAATCTTTTCTTAGGGTTCCCCCATTGGGAATTGAAATTGTCTCTTCAGTTGCCCTATATCTTTCTTTCTCAATCCTTACTGTATGCTCACCAGGTTCACATTGAATACGAAATGATCCGTCAGGCCCAGATTGCGCTTCGCAGGTAGTATTTTTCAGTGATATATAAGCCCCACTTATAGTGGCATTAGTGACAGAGTCTTTTACATAGCCCTCTAAGATTCCAGGATTCAATATAAGTTCTAGTACTTGGTCATGAACCGTGGTTCCATCCTCCGGTATTGATACGCTTACCTCGGCAGGATTGTAATTGGGTGCCTCGAATCGAAGAGTGTAATCGCCAGGGGGGATATTTAGCAGGCTGTAATGGCCGCCTGTGTCTGTGACAGTTTCATACGCGGTCCCTTTTAAAAAGGCCCTTACACCATCTATGGGATTATTATTGGTATCGATTACTGTTCCACTAACACTTCCTGGCCGGATTTTTTCCAACTGAATCGCAAGGGTATTAGTTTGCCCTTCTGTTACTATTATAGATGACAACGTCTTTTCATGATATCCTTCCTTGGTTACCCTTACAGCATAGGTTCCAACGGGAACTACAAATGAAAACTGGCCATTCTGATCACTCTGAGTAGACCTATTAAGTGCATCTATATAAATGAATGCAGAGGGGACTACAGCACCAGACACCTTATCAGTAATGGTTCCATTGATTGTTCCAAGCGGACTTTTGGCCTGCACTACAATAGTAACTTCTTCTATGAAGGGCACAGTCTCAGTCAAATTCAATATGTTGTCATACCACTTGGGTTTATAATCTTCATTGGGAATAGCTTGAATCTTATATTCACCAAAAGGAAGTGTTCCCCCATCCAAGGTCCTGTCTATCTGGAAAACTCCATCATTGTCGGTGTATACCCCGGCTGTCAGATTCATTGTCTGCGCATCATAAGCATTTACCAAAACGCCCTGGAGAGGTATACCCTGTGCATCTGTTACCATCCCACGAATATATGTACTGGCCTCAGCAATGGATGAGGTCAAGGCCATTAGCACGACAAATAACTTTAACCAACCTACTGTTATTGTCTTAAAATATTTCATATTCCCCCCCCATGCGTTTTAATGTAAATCTAGGCCACCCCAATTATAGTTAGTTAGCCCCTTTGAAGCTGGTTCGTTGGTCGGTGCTATTAGATAATAAAATTTAGATACAGTCTTTGAGGTATTTAGAGTAAATTTCTTATCCAATCTGGTTACACCAGTGGCATAAGGCCTGATTCCCTGCTCCAGAGAGACCAAGGTCCCTTCTGGGCTTATCAACTGGAGACCATCATCAGTTTCAACTCCCAGATAAAGATCGACTTCTCCGTCATTATATAATGGCGTCTGAATCGAGACTTCTAAGGTCCCATGATTATTGGTCACCGCTACTGGTTGTTGCAGTGGGTCGGGTAATGGTAAAGGATTGGTTATTTGTCCTCCTTGAATTCCCTTTGGAACTCCAGACACAGCCAAATCAAATGACCTGAGTATTCCATGGAAATTGTCAGTCAAAGGCTCGCCTTCTGGGGTAATCAAAACGTAAAACTTGTAATATCCCTCTGGGAAGACACTGATCGGGTATTTTGCGATTTGATTTTTTTGTATTGCCTTCTTATTACCTCGCAAAAACGGTACTAGTGTCTGCGATAGCCCGCCCTGTTGGTCAAAGAAAGCCAGGATTTGATCGCCTCCATCAGGAGGCTCAAAACTAACTGCTACATATACATCTGTCCCCTTGGAATATTGAGCAACAGACAGCAAAAGTTCCAAATTCCCTCCTTCCATATTTGCAGCAAGAGGCTGGGAAACAGGATCTGGAATGTTTGCTGGACTTTTAATAGTGGCAATATCTTGTTTCTCAATATTTGGTACTACATAGACATCTATATTAATGGGATCTCCTGTGGCATCTTTGACCTCAATTGAGGAAAATCCTCGGTTGATCCCCTCAATGCTGAGTTGTGAACCAGTAAGATATGAACGTGCCAAGTAAACATTACCTTTTTTAGATAATTTATATGGTGGGATACCTCCTTCCAGATTGATTCTTATTTTTTCACCTTCTACAACATAAATTTTTGAAACTCCCCCCTCTACCTGGAAGGCCTTCCCATTTTCCACCACCCTTGAAAAGAATTTATTAGAGACATGCCCAGCCTTATCATGGGCCTCAACAGAAATAACGTATAGACCAGGTAAGAGCACTGTGACCATGCTGAGACTCTTACCATCATCAGATAATTCTCTTGAAAAAACTGGCTGTGGTGTTAATGGATCGCCATTTTCATTAGTTATTTTTGCAATGGTGGCAGCCTCATCGATAAGGCCATCAGGATCTGAAATCTTCACCCATACCTGATTTCCTTGAATCTCTACACCAATATTTGGAGGCTCCTTATCTTCGGTTATGATCAATTTTACAGTTTTGCCTGGCGATTCATTGCCAGCATGGTCAACAGCACTAACCTTAAAGACGTACTCTACATCCGTATAAAGCTGCGATACACTAAATGTAGCAGATGTTGCTGGGACACTACCGATTAACTCAAAACTATCGTCGACAGTTTGTTTCTTGTATATTTTATAGCTAACTACATCTGAACTCGGAGACGGATCCCATTTGAGTATTGCTGTCCGGCCATCAATCCTTCCTACAAGCTGTCCAACATCTATTGGAGGTTTTTTATCTTCTTTGGCTACGTCTATTGTCGCCCCTCTTGTAACTTCATGGCCTTTTTCATCTTTGAGCACAAAACTTATGTAATAAGTCCCTTCAGTGGCTGGTGCTATCCATTTAGTTTGTATCTCTGTTGGATAATCAGGTGAGACTGTTCCTGACTGTGGATTGAATCCCCCTGAATCCGCTGTAAATTCATATTGTAAAATATCATTATCTGGATCTTCTACTGAAATTTTGAAAGAAACCGTCTCTCCAGGTTTCACCATCAATGGCGCAACATGCCAGTTGGATATCTGTGGAGATCTGTTGACAACCTTAAGCCTAAGATTGATCCATGTAACCGGAGGCATCCAAAACTCTCCAGACCAGATTGCTTTGATATCACTTCCAGTTGACGGATCTATTGGCTCAGCCACATATTCAAGGTTTCTCTCGCTATCCCAAAAAAGAAAATTTATTTGATCTCCAGCGGATGGACCTTCCACATAATCCGTGGATGGATCATCGCCATAAACTGCTATCCAAAATTGGTTGGGGAAATATAATCCTATTGTGGCATCACCCACAATTGATGCTCCTATCACGCGTCCATTTAAATCTAGTGCCGCTAGTTCATCACCTGTACCAATTTCTATATCCGATCCCACGATAACCCCCTGGAATACATGCATTAGCGGTGATGCTACTGGTTGTTCAAAATGTCTGGTTTCTAGAGTGAATTCGTTTGCATTTACACATGTTACCATGAAAAAAAACAATAATATCGAAACGAAAGCCACTTTTCGTAACATAGGAGCTTCTTGAAATCTTTCACCTTCCATTCCTGTCTTCATCACCATCTCTTCAGCACTCTGGCATGACAACAATTGGGGAGATTGTCCATCCATCAAAGTAATGGATGAACAATCTCCCATATCTCAATTCAGTTATGGAGTCACACTAGAAATAGGCCAGGTAGCAGCATTATTAGTATGGATAATTAGCATTTCATGAACATTGGCTGCGGGTAAATCACCTGTTGAAGCATCATTCTGGCTTCTATATCCACCATCAGTCAGAGTCATGACGTAGTCTATATTCTGATTGGATATAAGATCGCCTACTGATGCATTGCTCCAATTGTAGAGAACATACCATCCATTATTGAGACCACCGGCCGTCAAATTCAGTATATCAGCCCCTGTTAGTGGTTCGCCGAAGAAGTACAGTTGGACCGGATTATCATGATAACTTAATAGCGCTGAAAACTGGCCACCAGTCGGATAATAGTCATAATTACGTCCCACTATGTAGGCATGTCCGCCGAGGAATGTGGTGAAAGAACCAACGCCATTAGCTGCATAATGGATACCAGAACCGTCACTACCGAGTATGAAGTTAGCTGGAACCAATAGACCTGCCACTGGCACATCACCGAGCATCTTTACTGGCACTTCAGAGATATGTCCAGTGGTGTTTACCCTTGGCCAATCAGCTGGAATATAAGTAGGAATATCAGCAAGAGTTTTATAATATGCCTTTTTCACTGGCACACCGAATAGGTATAGTCTCATGCCATTTGGATAACTATAAACATTTATTGGTGCTCTATTGGAATGTGCCAGGTTTATGTCGTGAGTAAAAGCCTGTCCTTCATCTTTATTATAGACTGCATTGAAATTGATAAAGAACCCTGTATCTCCAGACTGAATGCCAGTTACGGGCACAGTGACAAAGCCATATTCTGTTCTTTTAGTAACTGTAAGAATGACGGGGTCGCCAGCACTGACGTTATTAACAACATGAATTAGATAATGGCCATTAGCGTCTGTATATTCTCTGCTTATAGGCGAAGCCGAACACCAATCATATTCACAGTAGGCATGCCATGGTGCCCAGAAATGGGGTACAAAGCCTATTACCTCATTACCCTTCTTAATCACATCCTCATCTGGATAGAATTGAACTGCCTCAGCCTTCCATTCATCCGCAGCCAAGTCAGCAGTAGGCGTAATTGCGACAGGTACCCCCTTGCGGAACTTGAGATAGAATGTGCTAACAAGGTGATTTGAATAGGCCTCATTAAACTGGGCAGGATCTACGTATAATCTGTAACTGAGTCCTCCATAGTTTAGGTACACTACCCTCATTGCCTGTTTTTTCATCACCCACGCGCTGACCGCTGCACCTTCTAGTGTTTTTGTACCATTGGCTGTAACTGAGCCCTCTATATCCATAACAAATGCATTACCATTGTTTATTTCATAGAATGGAGCCCAGAAGGTACTGGTTAGTTGATTGGAAACTGGCAGACCGAGTTCCGCGTACTCAAGCGCATGATTTGGAGTCAGACCCACAGTATATTGAAGTTGCCCTTCTCCATTTGCGGGTTTCTTAAGGGCATTATTAGCCAGCTGGATAACTATATCCCCATATCCACACTCAGGAATATTTACATAGGTTGCTCCTGTTAAATCGATATTGGTACCATTGAAATCCTGATCAGGCGTCCTGTTTGCAGGGATTAGCAGGCCGTCACTGCTTATTGTCTGGTAACAGTTTCCTGGATATGTACACTGGTAGGACGAATAGGGAAGATTAGCATAGACATGCAATTGATTAGTCATTACATCGTACCAAGACTGTAACTGTTCACCTAGTTCCTTTTTCACAAGGCGATTGACCACATAGGTTCCATCTATGGACACATTGGAAAGCATAAGCCCTGTTCCATTAAGGCCCAGTTCAATTACTGGCATAGCCTCAGCATCCCTGAATCCACTTGGCTCAACATTAATTACGAGGTGACGGTCGTCAGTTAATGCCTTACCCGTCACTATCCAATCCAACGGTCTTCCAAAGATACTTTCTGTATGCACGGTTACATTTGCATCGGCAGCTAAATTACCCACAAATTGATTGTCACAGCCAGCGTATAGAATTATTTGATCTATCATACCATCACAGTTGGTGTCCATGGCAAAGGAATCAATATATGGCCTGCCGACCTTACATGATTCTATTGGAAATGGAGTTGTACTATTGTTATCTGCTATTAATCCAAATTCTCCTGCTGGTTGAGTATTCACCACTCCATTGTCTGAAAAGGCCACAGATCCACCTAATGTACAGTCAAAACAGTCAGTACATGAGGTAGGTGAGAGATACACATTGGTAGTGTTTCTCCAACTGTTGATTGATATGCCACTGATTTCATAGGCAGTGCTATTGGTGCCAACAACAAGATTGAAGTCCTCTGGATCAATAGAAGATGGATCTAAAATGCCTGACACCTCTACACGAATTGAACAACCCTCGAAAAATGCGCCAACAATCTTTGGCTCACAAAGATTAAATCGTTCAGGCCAAATATACAGTGGAATATGGTAGCCAAACATATCAAGATCAAGTGGATTGCCTGCTCCATCAGTGAGTTTACCCATGGAGTTCACTGAGACTGCAAAGGAAGAGGTACGCCCAATGTCATCAAAATAGCCTGCCTCAGCTACCTCTATCCACAAAGTTTTATCATTAATGAGCGTGATATTGTTTATCTGCCAGCTATATGGACGATTCCAAATACCAGATAGACGATCTGTCTTTATAGACATGGAGATGTCGTTTAGTATTGTTCCTGGCGTTTCTCCACCGAATCCGTCAGAATAATACAGTGCAAAATGATCAATCTGTTTATCACAATCTGTGTCGAATACGCCTAGTCTTACATTTGGCGCTGGACCTATATGTGTCTCACATTCTTCACAAGATGTTTTATTTACAGTTATACCGTCTGATGCTCTAATAACGCCATAATCACTGAGGCAGATATAGCCCTCATCGTTCCAATTCCAGCTGTAATTAATTATGTGCAGAGTTACGGAATTCCCGTTGATGTCTTCAATCTTGATCTCTTCGTCTGTCCCTTGCGCTGGAATTTTACGATTTTCAGGTACCCATAGATTAAAATCTGTATTGTCAACACTAGTTGGATCTATGGGCATATTGAATACCACCTGGATTCTATTTGTGTCTAAAAAGTATGCGTTAGTAATAAATAGTCCCTCTGGCTCCACCATGAGTCTAGCCGGTTCACTCCAGTTTGTGTCTGTAGCCTGACAAAAGCTTACATAGACCTTTGGCCAGTACTTATTTGGGCATCCATTTGGATAAACATTGGAGGCCACCGGCTCAGTAGTATTGGCATCAACTAGGCCATCTCCGTCAAAATCCCAATTGTACTTTACGCCTAAATCAAAGTCGGTAAATTTTTCCATTGCGCCAGAATACTCTTTAATACTGTTATCAGTCGGATCAATTACCTTACCGCCAAGATATCTGGCTACGAAATAGACTTCATCGCTGGCCAAAGTTACATTTAGGCCTGAGGCCGTATTGACTGCATTTTTAATCTTTACGGAGGGCACCACATCGGAGTTAAAATTAAGATTTATTCGAGTGGTAGCGACTCCAGTTGCATTTGTAGTGGCGCTGGCAGTTTGTAGTTCCTTATTGCCCATCATAAAGGCAAACTCTACTGTTTGACCTTCAATGGGATTTCCATCTTCATCCGTAAGTTTTGCACTAAGTGTGACGTTGTCACCCTGGCAGGCTTGGGTGGCTCCAATATAGGTAACGTTTACCTCACCAATTTGGGTAAAAGTAACAGGCACAACCCTCTGTAGGCTCAAAAGTGCCCATTCTGTACAGAGATTGTTGTCTCCCCATAGGCATCCGCTCCAATAATTTTGATCTGGAATACCATTAAAATCTATGTCTATATCCTGTTTTTCTGTACAGATTGTATTTGCAAATTCATTATACCAGTCAACTCCATCGACATATTTGATACCTAGAGCACCCAATCCCTTTACTAAATTAAAGATAGCGTGGTAATTGCTAGCTCCGTTACCACCATCTCTCCAACCAGGATCTGAATTGGGATCATTCCAATGTCTTGCAACATAATCAACTGCAGCCTGGACCCTTGGTGTAACCATTGTGTCGCCAAGGAAGTAAAATTCATACAACTCATGTCCAGTTTTCAATATATTGACCCAATTAAATGGATCAGAGTATCCTTGGCCTCCATCGTTGTCGTCTCCGTCTACCGGATTTTGGAGGTAATTGACATAATCATTGAGTTCATCTTTTACCCATTGAGGCACCACAACCGAGAAGCCATAGGTAGGAGTCTGGGCAAAGCCCAAACCAAATGATACCCAACCAGTATTTGATGCGTCGGAATCCCCTGAATTAGCAGTATAACGCCACCCTCCTCTTGCGGTACCACTGTCATTCTGGGCAAATGCGAGGTAATCTACTGCATCCTGTAATATGTCATTTAAGGTATCATTGACGCCATCGCCATCTACATCTATCGATGTCATTAAAAATTCTTGAGTGTTATTGGCATCAAAATCTAGATCAAAGCTACTGCCACTCTGAAGATTGGGACAACGGCTACTTGCAATAGCCATCATTGCTATACCAGCTTCGTAAATCTCTTTATCGTAATAAAATACCACACCTGCTCCATCTCCATCGACATCTGGATCTCCAGCAGGCTGAACAGTCAGATTAACTATATGATCCTGAGAAAGGATATAACTAAGCCCCTTTATTGCGGCTGCACGAACATCCTTTTCAAACGCTGTGGAATTTGATGTCACCCCCTGACAAATAGTTTTTCCATTTGCCGCTAAATAGTCTTCCAGAATGGTTACCGCTAAACCTGTCTCAGCCACCTTATAGTTCCAACCCCAAGAACCATCAAGATTTTGTTGATCCAAAAGCCAATTAACTCCCATTTCGATCATATTCGTAACATTAGCCGACTTTGGACCAGTGATTCCTCCACATTGAGCATGAACAAGTGAGGATTGAAAAAAAACCAAGGCAAAAAGACACACCAATACCCCTATACCTTTTTTAGTATACATTGGGCCCTCCTTAGACCTTATATTAGGATTTTTTTTACGATTTAGTGGAAAATAGTTCTTGCGTGGGTTAATGGCTTACCCCCTCCACTCCTTCTAATTTAGAAAAATTAGCATTACTGAAAAGTGTTGTCAACACAAAATCTAACAGATGCAGGTCATTACTAAGAATATTTTTTCACTTTCTAAAACAAAAAATAAAATTACAAATTTGTAATTAATTTGCGGGGCTAATAAGAAAATTCAGCTAATAGAAGATGGTTAGAGTTAGTGTTTTTTCCAAAAATTAATAGACTATCAAAAAATATTTAAAGTCCTTTCAAATAAGGACACATTATTAATAAATCAAACAACATCACTAAGTTACATCAGGCTATAAGAGTTACTTTTTTATGGTCTTTTTTATGTTAACTTCCATCTTCATTGATTTATTATTCATTTTGTGTAAACTTTCTTTAAGTAACAATTTTAATGCCATTTCTAAAAGGAGGGGTCTGAAAAATGAAAAAAGTATTAGGGACTTTAGCCGTATTTTTTGTCTTCATGGCATTCTTAGTACCAGACACTGCCCATTCTATTCCCACAAAATTGACAATCAGGGTCAAGGCCAAAGATGCCAAGTTCATTGGTTCATCCATGGGTGGGGCGTTTGTCCTGGTTAAGGACGTCATGACAGGAGAGGTATTGGCTAAAGGTTTCACCAAAGGTGGAACTGGCAATACAAAGCTACTCATGAAGACGCCAATTGCTCGTGGAGTAAAGATCGGTGAAAAGGCAGCAAAGTTCGATGCCATATTAGACATCGATGAGCCCAAAAAAGTGGAGATAATTGCTCAGGCCCCTTATGCACAGCCCCAGGCCATGCAAAAGGTGTCAGTAACAACGTGGGTCATTCCTGGAAAGGACATTACTGGTGACGGCATCATCCTGGAACTTCCAGGCTATGTAGTGGATATACTCAATCCCAGTGCCCACACAATGATAAAGGGCGCAGCCAAAATCAAGCTCACAGCATCTGTTACCCCTATGTGTGGATGCCCTGTGAGCCCAAAGACCTTTTGGCACCCAGATGCAATTGAGGTCGCTGCCATTGTTAAAAAGAACAACAAGATCGTTGACACGATCCCCATGAAATTTTCAGGTAAGACCAACATCTTCGAAGCAGACCTGGATCTTACTCAAAAGGGTGCATACACCATTACAGTCTATGCATTTGACAAGGAGACCGGAAACACTGGTGTGGATATGACCAGTGTCATAATCCTTAAAAAATAGATTCAAAGGAATTTTTTCCAAACATCTAACGAGAAAGTCAAACCAAAAAGTTTTCCCCTGTGGCGCCCCACAGGGGAAAACTATGTACGAAGCATTTTCACCTAGGCCACTATTCAATGCTAAAAATAGAAAATCGTACTGGATCGTAACTCATCAAAAAGAGCGACACCCTAAAGCCCTGCTCATAATCTACAGTGACACAGGGTATATCTACGAAGAATCCTTGTGCCCCGTCGCGGATCGTAGCTGCATTTTGAGTACTGGTAGCCCCTGCGCTCCCATCGATGGCCTGCACGAACTTTACTCCAAAGCTAACTGGATCATGGCCTTCAAGCCCAAGATCAGCAGTAATATACTGCCCGTTAAACTCAATCAGAGGAATAGTGAGGGTGCCTGACGCCGGTTCGAAAACCGCACAGTTCATGAATCTATCCTGTAACCAAGACGCCTGGCCAGCCTGAGATGGGAGAAAATATCTGGTACTTACGTGGTAGAGCCTTTGATGGACTGAATCGTCCTCAAGCCAGAACAACGCAGTCCTGGTAGCCTTTATATATGTAATAATACTACGTTCAAAACCTTCAGAAGATGTTGGAATCTTATATAGCTTGTCAGATGCCAAGTCGTATAGATAGCCCTCATCGTAACGGATGAAGGTAATAAAACGACCGTCCTCGCTAAAATCCCAGTTTGATATGCCATATTCACGATTAATTACAGTTTTGGTCTCGCCAGTAGCCAACTTTTGGACATATATCGAGGTAGATTTACCAAAATCACCTATGTAGCTCATGGCAACGAAGCCGTTTCTATAAATGGTTTTTCCTATGGCGCTATCGCCAAGTTTGACGTCCTCGCCTGTCTGGAGATTTATGAGATAATGCCCCCCCATTCCGTCATCTGAAATGGTAATATAGGGGTATTCAAATGAGGTAACCCCATAATAGGTATGGCCGCCAATGGCCTTAGAGGAAAAAGAATAATTTGCGTCTGTCAAAACAAGCCCATATGCATCCCATACAACAACCTCTGGTCCATTTTCTGCCAGGCACATGTGCCCGTCTAGGAAATATCTAACCCCCAGAAAGGAAGGTTCTTTAAAATCAGTTAAATTTTTAAAAGTACCATTAGCAAACGTATACATTTTGAGATTGACTACTACGGGATATACTTCATTTTCATAGAATACCCATGTTATGCCGTCTTTGGATACCTTGGGGTAGTCATTGAAGATGTTGGTAGTTTTACTATCGGTCAGCTTCCTGGGTTCCATATACCTCATTCCATCAATCCAATAAAAAACGTCTGAATAATAAGTACACTTTCCCTCTGGGTCTTTCTCACAGGAATTGATGGAAAAGCCCACAATATTGCCGTAGGCATTGAGACGTGAAAAACTCACATCGTCATTTCGATTGATCTCATATACCAACCTTTTGACAACGAAGTCCTTCGGCCATGGAGTCACCTTTTGATCAAATGAATCGCTATAACTTGACTGAGAAAAAGAGTTAGACACTAATATGAAGACAAACCAAAATGCCGTGAAAAATAAAGTTCTTTTCATTGTATTAACTCCTTTACCAGATCTATTTAAGCTCATACTACACGACACCAGGATAATATGCTGTAATCACGAAAAATTTACCCTGTACAGGGTAACAGGTAGAAGGAAGAGGGGAGAAGGGAGAAGCATAAATTGCTGATACCACTTCCTATGGGCCACTGGGTGGAACTTGGAGTAGGGGTTGCCAGGTTTTCCTGCAGGCCTGCAGGCAATAGTATCAGCTTTTGCCAAGCTTCTACCTTCTACCTTCTTCCTTCTTCCTAATAACTGTATCATGAATTGTCAGAATGTGGATTAAGGCCCACCAGCAATCTCTGTGACCCTTCCGATAATGGAGCCACTTACTCCAGTTAGTACTGTCTCAGATGCCCAGTTTTCCTCTGTCTCTGGCTCGTAGCTCCTCCACGTACCTTTGTAATCGAAGGAGCCAGTCACGTGGCTATTCTCAACATCCATATTGAAAATCAAGTTTGCCGTAGAAGAGATTGGAAGTTTGACTTTTACAAAATTGATTTCAAAGTTTTCACCGTATCCACACTCAGATCGTCCCTCTATTGGTTTATTGTCTACATAGACAAGCGCCTTATTATCAGGAGAACACTCTGCATAGACGACAATATCGCTAAAGGCTGCGCTTTCACTGATGGTGGATGTATGAGGGCCACCTAAAAGAGAATCAAAATATATTGTAACTCTATAAGTTAAACTGAGTGAGGTATCTACAACCATCTTAATCTTTCTTTCCTCTAAAGAGGGCTTAACCGTAAATCTAAAAATGCCAGTTGCCTGGCTCTTTTCCTGATTCTTTAGTCCTGAGATTATCTTTTCATTTGGAGAAACGTATTTTGAACCCAGGAACTTTTCGACCAAACCCTGGTCGTCCCAAATGGAAGATTGGACGGTTATGGTTACTGGAACACCGTTTGGATAGTTGGTAAAATAGTCTGGCCAAACTATGTCATCAAACTCTGAAATCGAAAAAGATAAAGGTCTGTTGACGGCGTCTATTGAAAGCTTCTTTATGACGTAATCAGTTTGACCATCTGGCATTTGAATAAAGATTCTGACGTAATTTGCGAAGGTCCAAACTTTTATCTCAGAATCAAGCTTTATGTCGCCCTCAGTAATATCGTAGAGATCTGGTTCGAATAGATAAGTGGCATAATAAACGTATTCACTAAGTCTTTTAACATATTCCATATACATAGACGCCCGCTTTTCTTCCTCCACATACTTTGAAAAGAGCTCTCTTAACGTGTAGCCATTTCGTTCCAAATAAGCAGAAACTGCATCGTCTTCCAATGAAGGAATATCACAGTATCCATTGATCCAACATTCCTGTTCCTCGACTGGAAGTGTTTTAAAATAGTTCCATTTTCCTTGTAGGAGAGTCCAATCCAGATATTGTTTGAAAACATCTATGAAAGCTGCCTCCAATTGGAGCAAGAATATTGAAGGGCCTACCACAGGAATCTGTCCTATTGCTTCGCTTCCAACGAGATTGGCAAATTCGATTAGGCCACCACTTATATCTCCATTTGTAAATTTTTCAGCTACTGCATAGGCACTCGATGCTGGAATTCCAGCTTGTTGTTCAGCTATCTGCTGAAGCGTCTTGCCAAATGCCTTGAGTGTTGCTGAATTAAAGTCTTGTCTAATGTCTGCTTTTGCTGAAACAGAAAAGGCCAAGAAACATAAGATAAAAATTGCCTTCCTCATATCCCCTCCTCAAATCTTGCAACTATTATCCCAAATTATGCACTGCGAAAGAGGGCAAAAATGAATTTTCTTTTTATATCAAATAGTTGTCCTATTGGTAGCGCTTGCTTGGCATTCACTTTTTTGGTGAAGCAATATTCCTGCTGTTTTTGCCCTCTTTCGCAGCCCTACGGGATTGGCGATTTTGCCCGGGTCTCTTTGTTGCTCGGGGCTCGAAGTACCCCACAGTACGTCTTCGCCCCTCGCGCCTCGCATCTTGGGCAAACTCGCCAATTGCATAATTTGGGATTATTTTCACTGGGGAAAATACCTGCTTCCCGCTCTTTACATAAGGAAGCTCCTCCCTTTTCCCTCTTTTCCCTTTTCATACTACAGAGTAGTATACTAATTGGCATATAAATGTTTCTTACAATTAAAATTACAAAATATACTAAAATAACAATTATGCAAATCACTCTAATTAGGCAGAAGGAAGAAAGGAGAAGGAAGAAGCAAGCCCTGTCTGTACAAAAGCCAGAGGCCCTCCCTTCTAGCTTCAACTCAAAAGTTCCAAAGCTCTTTTCCTTCAACTCAAAACTCATAACTCAAAACTCAACACTTCTGAAATGCTCAAAACTCAACACTTTTAAAAAGCTTCTTCCTTCTACCTTCTACCTATTCTTATTTTCATCCACGAGGGTGACGAATTCGGTCGTCATGATAGTTTAATGTAGATATTATTGGATCATGTTTGTCCTGGAGGTCAATTCTTCAACCTAGACTGAAACATGAGATGGGATACGAAAATTTGAAAATGCAAGAATATATCCAGAACTTGATAAAAAATTATACCCAAAACGGACTCCCCTGCTTTTCAGACACCGTTCTCAGACTGGCTTCTCTAGACCCTGATGATGAAATATCTATTGAAAAACTTTCGGCCATTATCCTTGAAGACATTGGCCTGACTGCAAGGGTCATACAAACGGTCAACTCTTTTTATTACAGACGAACTGGACAAGAAGTAACATCAGTTACCCAGGCTGTAGTTCTACTTGGCTTCAACACCATTAGAGAAATTGCCCTCAATATGGCTGTCCTAGACCTTGCTGAGAAAAAAGGAGATAAGGTGCTGCTTGGACTCATCTTGGCATCCTTCATAGGGGCCCACCTCGCTCAAGAACTGCTTGATAATGAAAGTGGGCTCAATAAGGAATCTATGATGGTGGCTGGTCTCTTCTTTTCACTTGGAAGGATCATACTGGCTCTAGATTCTCCAGAAACTTACGCTGCCTTTGAGAAATTCGAAAAAAGCGCTGATCCTAAGGATAAGAAACAGGCCCTTGCCATCCTAAAAGAGCTTGGAAGGGCCATCGCAACTGTCTGGAATCTTCCACCATTCATTAAAGAAAATCTCGAAGGCAACACCAATACAAATAAAAAGATCCCATTTGTCTTAGAAAAGGCCCACGCCTTTGGAAGGGCCTTTACATCCCAGAATATTAGCCCATCCAAGGCCAAGAGTATCTTACAGGCGATCTCCCAGAGGACCGGACACGAAATCCCCGTACTCCTCAAAAGGGCCAATGAGGCTGTGGACAAGGCCATGGGACTATCTGCGGCATTCAAACAGGTCATCTCAGAGACATGCGCCAATGATTTAATAGGAAAACTTGGGGACAAAAGCGAGGTTTATAAAAAAACAATCAGTGATACCAGGGGCGACACGCCAGAAGACCGCTATATTACTTTACTTACCCAGCTTAGCTCTTCAATTGCCCAAAGAAGACTTGGCCTGAATCAAATATTTCTCCTTGCCACTGAGACCCTATTTAGGGGGATCGGCGTCGATAGGGTGCTATTACTTCTTCTCACAAAGGAAAAGGACCTCCTAGTCCCCAGACATGGCATAGGCCGAGGGATCACGGAATTAAAAGAGTGCATCAAAATATCTTTCCCTCCACGGATAAAGTCCATTAAAGAGGCCTTTCAAGAAAACAGAGAAACAATTCTCACTTGGAATACGATACTCAAAAGGATTTCAAAAATAAATGATATACAGGATTCAGCCATTTGCGCATTGAGTCCCATAATTGTAGATTCAAACCCAATTGGCTGTTTTATTATAGACAGGGCAATTTCCAGTAATAAAATAGAAAAATTAGATATTCTAAGACTAAAGGCAATTAAAGATCTCGTAGTAATGGCGACCTTGAACAGATGAAGACAACAAATCACATTCCCAAAAGGCTTCCAGACTGGGTCACGTGGCTCGCATTTTCCGTGGGGCTCGCAGGCGCACTGTCCCTTCGACTAATACTAATAGCAAAGGCCTACAAGCCTGAGTTAATCCGCCTTTTCTGGTACATAGGTGTCCTTGGAAACATGTGTTTTTTCCTATTTCGGTCATTTATTACCTACAGAAGGCGAAGCCTCATTGTTGAACTTGACCTCCTAAAAAAGCTCAAAGCCATGGAGGAGCTTTCCGACAAAGACTACATGGCATTGCATTATCTTGTCTCTAGTCTTTACATATCCAAGGAACGATGGAACTATTTTGTCATATTCTTTTTCTCATTACTGGCAATATTCTGGGACCTTTGGATGTCGTTTAAATAACCCTCTATCCCAGATTGTGCAGCTTACAGGACTCCGTCTAAGTCGTTGGTAAAGTCCTTAAAAGAATTACCTTTGTGCAAGGAACCGCCCTATAGGTCGACCTTTACCAGGTTTCTCTTCCTTCAACTCAAAACTCAAAACTCAACACTCAACACTTCTGAAATACTCAAAACTCAACACTCAAAACTCTTCAGGGCTGGGCTAGGCTTCCTCCGAACTTGCTAGTTATGCAATCTGGGTTTAAGGTGGAGGCAAAACTGAGAAATCTTATTTTTTTGGTAAAACACATATATGGAAAATGAGTGGGCTCAAGACATTTGTTACTGTATTTTTAACAGTATTTCTGGCAGAAATTGGTGATAAGACCCAGCTAGCCACCATGCTCTTTGCTTCAAAGACGGAATATTCGAAGGTCATGGTCTTTCTAGCTGCATCACTAGCCCTTATTTGCGCCGCACTTTTAGGGGTAGTCGCTGGTTCTGTGCTTGAATCAATGATCCCAAGGAAATTTATCTCCATAATTGCAGGTGGTGGCTTCATTATAATTGGCCTTATCATATTGATTAAAGGCTCTTAAAAAGACTCCTAAATTAAGATGCACTCCCCATTTCCCATAGACAGAAGTTCAGATCTCGTCTGAGGACGTTTTTTAACGCCATTGCCTGAAAGAGCCCAGTTGATTAAATATGAGAAATGAAATAAGAAATTTATAAATATTAGTCAGCAAGAGAGCAGCGAGGCACCTATACACTTCCCAAGCACACAGTTTGGGACAATTGTTGCTTGCATCACGATTCAATTTCTATTAGGCTCATTTAGCATACTGTTATGAGAAGAGAATTTCTAGGCATCTACATAGGAAGCAGCGAGACAAGAGCTGCCATAATTAAAGGGAAAATACAGATAATTCAAAAAGGGGCTCTTGAAATCAAGTCCCCATCTTCTGGCATTCCTCCATTGGAACAGTTAAGACGCCTTTTAAAGGCCACCACTCCCTCTAGAAAACGCCGCATCACAATCGTGCTTCCAAGGCGCCATTTTTTCATGAGGGAAATACCACTCGAGTCTCTTTCTCCTGCAGAGGCCAAGGCCTCTGTAAAGATGAGCATCTCTATCCATAGTCATCTTCCCGAAGAAGAGATCTTTTACGATACCTTGGTATTTCAGCGAAATGGAAAAACCATTGTACTTTTGGTCTACATTCCCAAAGAAAGGCTGATGCCTATTCTTGAGGTCATAAAGGAGACCGGGCACAAAAAATCTCTTTATGCAGTTATACCTCCAAGCATAGCTCTGGATACTACCAATAGAGAACTTGGTTTTATTCAAGAAGAGCACCTTTGCCTTTTCAATGACGAGAAAGGTCTGGTCCTATCCCTACACGGGAAAGATTCCTGGGAAGGGTCTCATAAGCTCGATGAAGAGGATGGAATAGGTAGTTTTGAAAAGTTGAGAGGCATGCTGCCACCTCCGTGGAACAATGAAAATATCAAAGTTTACACCTCTTTCACTTCTGAAAACGAGGCCCATACCCTTCATCCTCTGGCATCGAAGCTACAAGATATTTTCGGAGAGGACTTAAATTATCCGATATTTCACGCAATTACAGGCGCATTGGCCTCACAGGCCTTTCCTCCAGTATCAATGCATGGCCCAAGGAGACGGCCAATCAGGCTCAAGATAAACCTTTTTCATGTGGCAACCGTTCTGTCTATCGCAGCCATTACTGTGTTAAGTGTCCCTACATACAAACAGTATATGGAGACCAGTAGGGAAATTTCGGCCCTTGAAAAGAAACTTTCGGCCAAAAAGAAGAAGATTATTCCCCTTCGAGAGCAGAGCAAAAAAGTAGAGGAAATCAAAAAAGAGATAGAAAAGATTGAAAGTTTTATTAAAGAATATCCAGATATTCTTGATATCCTCGATGAAATGGCGCGTCTCACTCCTGATGAGGCCTGGATAAAGTCATTTAATCTAAGCGGTGCTACAATCAGACTTTCCGCAGAGGGGCCAAATGCGGTTTCGATCATGTCGGAATGGAGAAAATGCCCCTATTTTGAAACAGTTCGACTCGTTTCTCCTGTTACCAAGGCCAGAGATGGTATAGAGAGGTTTTCCGTTGAAATAAAGCTGAAGAAGGACACAAAGAAATGAAATCTCCTCTGGTAAGGTACGGCATCTTAATAATTATATGGATAGCCTGGTATTCATTATTTTACTCCAACCTCAATACAAGGATCCAGGAGAACGAAACACAGATCTCAACCCTGAAAATTCAGCTTTCAAGTCTTGAAAAAGAGAAAAAACGCCTTGAGGAGGCAGCAAAGACCCTTGGATCCATTGAAAACAGGCTCTCAAACCTCAAAAAGCGGGTAATCGATGGAGCTGATCCCCAGGTAGTGGCATCGAACCTACAAAACCTGATTCTTACCTATGCCTCTCAAAAGGGGATAGAAGTACTGACCTACCGCACGAGCAGCAGCACCAAGTGGAAGGGCTACTCAGTGGCAAGGACCACTTTTACGTTCAAGTGCAATAAAAATAATTTTGTAGAGCTGCTCCGTTTTTTCGGTGAACAAAAGAAGCTCATAAGGCCCAGTAGGCTAAATATAGTGTGGATTAGGGGAAGAAATGCCCATATAAGGGTTATATTGGATGTAGAGGCCCTGATTATAT